>CAZXLP010000218.1:0-2538 GCA_964642085.1 uncultured Anaerolineaceae bacterium | reverse complement strand
CCTCGAGCCGCGACCACAGCCCGACGTACGGATCGAACGGCTCCTGGGCCTGCATCGCGACGAGGCGCTCGATCGCCTCCTCGGCCGGCATCCGCGCCCGGCGCAGCAGCATCTGCCGCTCGAGGAGTGCCCGGTTGAGGGCACGCCGGGTGAGCAGCGGCGCGTCCTGCGCGTTGCGCTTCATCGCCCGCGGCTCCGCACCAGCAGGAGCGCTCCCGCGCATCCGATTCCCAGCGCGGCCGCGCCGATCATCGCCCAGCCGAGGCCGACCGTGACCGACAGGAAGCCCATGACCGGCGGATAGATAATCGCGCCGGCGATCGCGGACGCGCCGAGGAACCCGCTCACCGCGGCGGACCGGTCGGGGAATCGGTCGCCGGCGACGGCCATGATCATCGGGTAGATGGGGCCGAACGCGAAGCCGACGACGCCGAACAGCACGATCGAAACCGGCAATGACGGGACGACCACGGCGAGCACGAGGGCGACCGATGCGACGGCGGTGGCGACGATGGCGAACCGGCGGTGGTCGAACCGATCGCCGTACCGAGCGGACACGAGCCGCCCCAGGGTCAGGCCCGCCCAGAACAGCGACAGCGCGCCTGTCGCGACGCTGAGCGGGGCCGACTCGAGGAAGCGCACGAGCCACGCAGACACGCCGACCTCTCCTGCCACGTAGAAGGAGACGGCCACTGCCAGCAGGACGAGCGGCAGCTGAAGCCCAAGGCGCGTGCGCTCGGTGCCGGCCTCGTGACGCCCACTCGGGAAGTGCGTGATCGCGAATCCCAACGCCACCACGAAGGCCGGGAGCGCCGTCGCGAGGACCACCAGCTGCCACGGGACGCCGGCATCCACCAGCCGCCCCACGACGAGCGGCGCGATCAACGCCCCGAGCGCAAAGAACAGGTGGAGCAGGCCCAGCGCTCGCGCGCGGCCCGTCCGGTAGACGTCGAGGAAGAGGCCGTTGACCCCGCCGTCGATCGCGCCGCCGCCGAGATTCGACGGCAACGCTGCAAGGAGGAACAGCGGCCACGACGGCGCGAGCGCGAGGCCCACAAGGCCGATGCCGTGTAGCAGCGCCGCCACCGTCAGCACTGTGCGCCGGCCGAGCCGCTCGGTTGCGAACCCGCCGCCCAGCGCTCCCGTCGCGTAGAGCACCGCGGAGACGAAGTAGAAGAGGCCGAGGCCCGCGTCGGTCTGCTGGAAGTCGTGCTCGATCGACCGGATGAGCGACGGCACGAGGAGCCCGCCCCAGCCGATGAGGACGAAGCTGCCGTAGCCGAGCACGCCGAGTGCGCCGCGGCGCCGGATCACGGGAAGGGACACCCGCGGATGCTAGCCGCTGGCGTGGGCCGTGGTAGGCTCGCTGCCTTCGACCGGTCACAGGAACAGCATGGAGGAGTGCGTTCGTGGGACACGATCAGTCGCTGCAAACCATGCCCCGCAGGGGCTGGCCGCTTCTGGCGGCCGCGGCACTCGTCGTCGCCGCATGTGGCGGAGCCGGCACGGCGACCCGACGACGTTCCTCACGCGGCCCATTTCGCTGGTCCTGCTGATCGCGGCGGCGTTCGCCCTCCTGCTCGCCGTGCTGCCGTCGATCCGGCGGAAGCGGGAAGTCGTATTCCAGGAGGAGCCCGTCTGAGTCGGAGCGCCGGGGCGGCGGATTGTTCGCTGCAGGGCGACAGACTCGACCAGAACTCGTGTCGCGGGCCCGCCTGTTCACTGCAGGGCGACACTTTCGGCCGCTAGCCGGCCAGCAGGGGTGCTGGTGGGCCGATTTGCGCTCCTGGCGCCCCTCCACGTCCCTCTGTGTTCGCTGGCAGCGAACGAGAGCGCATCAACGATGGAAGCGCGGCGCGTAGCGGCCAAAAGTGTCAACTGGAGGCGAACAGAGCCGTCGCGGCGCGGAAGGCGGGGTCGTGGCTAGCCTGCCCTCTCCGGCGAATTCGCCGCGTCGTCGACACGCCGAGCAGCCACGCCGCGATCAGGATCGACTCACGGCGCGGAGAAGCGAGCAGGCGGAGGACCCACGACGCCGTGTCGGGGAGCGGGCACCCCGCGCGTGCCGCAGATCAGGTCCGGTTCAGTCGTGGCTGGAGTCCCCTCCCGTGCCCCCCATCCGGCGCACTGTCTCGTCGATGTCGGGGCCGTCGCGCTCGACTTCCTCACCGTACAGGCGGCCCCACACGACGCGGCCGGCGCGTACGCCAAAGATCGTGACGATCATCTCATCGAGCGACGAGCCGTCCGCCTTTGTGCCGGACCAATGCGCCTCCGACCACACCGTGTCGCCGCTCACAGCGGTGCGGAGCACCTCCGCGCGGAAGTCGGGGATCGCCGCCAACAGCGCCGACCAGTTCTTCCGCACCTGATCCGTACCGGTGAATGCCCGGGCAGGATGCGCCGGTTGCTCGCTCCGGTACCCTGAATCGAAGCACTCGAGCATCGCCTCCAGGTCGTGCCCGTTCTGCGCATGCACGAGCCGCTCGAGCACGGCCAGCGCGTCGTCCTTTGTTCGCGTTTCCATCGTCGGCCTCC
>CAZXLP010000217.1:0-2556 GCA_964642085.1 uncultured Anaerolineaceae bacterium | reverse complement strand
CGGCAGGGCGATCGGTACCGCGAGTTCCTCGAGGCGCTCGGGGTGGCCGTCTACACGACCGACGCGAAGGGCAAGATCACGTTCTTCAACCAGGCCGCCGCTGCCCTCTGGGGACGCCGGCCGAAGCTGGGCGAGGAATGGTGCGGCTCGTGGCGGATCTACCACCCCGACGGCCGGCTGCTGCCCCACGCCGAGTGCCCCATGGCGATCGCGCTCAACGAGAACCGCGAGGTGCGCGGCGCCCAGGCAATCGCCGAGCGACCCGACGGAACCCGAGTTGCGTTCGTGCCCTACCCGACGCCGCTCCGGGATGACCGGGGCGACCTGATCGGCGCCGTCAACGTGCTGATCGACGTCACCGAGCGAGCGAAGGCCGAAGAGGCCCTCATCAATGCGGCCGAGGCCCTCCGCGCCTCCAACGCGGTCAAGGACGAGTTCCTCGGCCTCGTGTCGCACGAGCTGCGAACCCCCGTCACGACGATCTTCGGCAACGCCCGCCTGCTCCGCGATCGAGGCGACCGGCTGGCCGATGACGCCCGCGAGTCGATGATCGCCGACATCGCCCACGACTCGGAGCGCCTGCTCGGGATCATCGAGAACATGCTCCTCCTGACCCGACTCGAGGCAGGTCCCCAGCCGGAGCTCGAGCCGAATGTTCTGCCCCACGTCGTCCGCAAGGCGGTCGAGTCGTTCGGGCGCCGCCACCCCGGCCGGCGGGTGAGGATCACGGCCGAGCCGCGTCACGTGATCGTGGAAGCTGACCGGACCTACATCGAGCTGCTCGTCGAGAACTTCCTCGGCAACGCCGACAAGTACAGCCCCCAGGGCACCGAGGTGGACGTCGAGGTCCGCGTTCGGGACTCCGAGGCCCAGGTCGTGGTCCTCGACCGGGGGATCGGCCTGTCCGACGTTGAGCTGGCCCAGATCTTCGCGCCGTTCTACCGGAGCGAGGAGGCCAAGCGCCAGGCGAACGGGATCGGGATCGGCCTCGCCGTCTGCAGGCGCGTCGCGGAGGCTCAGTCGGGTCGGATCTGGGCCCGACCGCGCGCAGGAGGCGGCTCGGAGTTCGGCTTCGCGCTCCCGCTGGTCGACCCGGGCGACCTCAGCTAGGCGTTCGCGTCAGAGCTTGAGCCGAACCACCATCTCGCCCTCGTCCCACTCGCCGGTTGGCTCGAAGCCGAGCTTGCGATAGAAGCCCTCCGGTCCGTCCTCGCCCGGGACGTAGCTCGTCTGGAGCTCCGTTGCGCCAGGCCGCTTCCGGACTTCGTCGAGCAGCAGCTCGACCGCCCGCCGGCCATAGCCCTTGCCCTGCTGGCCGTCCGCGATCATCAGTCGCCACAGGAAGTACTCGTTTTTCGCGACGTCGTCCTCGAGCATGATGAACCCGACCGGCTCTTCGGCCGCGTAGATCACCCGGAACCAGGCAGTCGGCTCGAAGTGCGCCTCGGCGATGGACACCGCGTTTGGTGCGACGAATCCCGTCTGGTGCGGCGCGACCTCGAGCGCGCAGATCCGGCGAACTGTCTGGCCGGTCACCTCCCGAAGCTCGACCTCGCTCACAAGCGCTCCCAGTCGACCCACTGCGCGCCGTCCCACCAGCGGTGCCACGTCCGGCCGTCGCGACCCGGCGCGAACACGTCGATCCGGTCCGCCGACCACGAGGACGCCGCTGCCTGGCCGCCGGGATCGAGCTCCCCGCCGAGCGATTCCCAGTCGTGCCACGAGGCGCCGTCCCAGTAGCGGTTCCACAGCTCGCCGTCCGGAAACACCGCGAAGACCTGGAGCTGATCGACCGCCCACGCGGTCACGGCCGGCCCTGAGGCGAGAGTGCCTTCGAGGGCCGTCGGCTTCGTCCAGCCGCCCGCCGAGAAGGCTCGATGCCAAAGAGCCCGGTCCGCATCGACCCACAAGAGGTCAATTCGATCCGGGCTCCAGGAAACGGCAGCGATATCGGTCATCGCCGCTAACGGTAGCGGGTGTTCAGGCCGTGGTGCGGCCGCCGACGGCATCTGTCTCGATCGCCGCTGCATCGAGCCGCCGCGCGACCGAAGCCGATGCGTGACTGACGCCGGCAGCGGCTCGGGCGAGCGAGCGCCGGGCAATGCCGGGCCGGGCCCCGTAGCGGAGCGCGTCGGCGTAACGGTGGTGAGCCTCAGCCTCGAGCGTGCGCTCGCGGGCGATGTCAATTGCGAGGTAGGCGTAGTGGCTGAACTGCATGTCGGATGAGCCTCCAGGGTCAGTGGTGCGCCGACCGGCCGGCACGTTTAGCGCCGGTGGTCGTCGGGGAGCGGGTCGCGCGAGTCGGTGCCCCACTTGTTGGCCGCCAGGCCGAAGAGCCCGAACCCGGCGACGATCGAGACGAACACAGCGATCAGTTCCATGGCGCACCTCCAAGGGGCTGTACTTGCGTAACCTGTTAACGTAGCTTCATCAGTTACGAACGATACCCCCTTGCGCGTAACCTGTCAAGCCCTGTAAAGTGGTTACCAATGAACGGACCAGCCCCCCACGACCACGACCTGGACGTCGAGATCGCCTTCGACTTCCTGAACACGC
>CAZXLP010000216.1:0-2556 GCA_964642085.1 uncultured Anaerolineaceae bacterium | reverse complement strand
GGAGGCCGACGCCTGGGCCGGCCGCGCGGCGGAGCTCGGCGCGAGCGACGACGCGTTCACGCAGATGCTCTGGCGGCAGGTCAGGGCGAAGGTGCTCGCACGTCAGGACGACACTGCCGAGGCCGAGCGGCTCGCGCGCGAAGCGGTCGCCATCGGCGAGGACACCGACATGCTGAATGAGCAAGGCGACACGTACGCAGACCTCGCTGAGGTGCTGTCGCTCGCCGGCCGCTCGAAGGAAGCTGCCGCCGCGCTCGGGCAGGCGCTCGGGTGCTACGAGCGCAAGGGCAACCTTGTCTCAACACAACGCGCCCAGGCGCGACTCGCCGAGCTCTTGGACACCGCGCCGCGATGAGCGCTCCCGTCGTACCGGTTGCGCGGCGCCGCTCGCGCAAGAGTGTGATCCGCGGGCACCTCTAGCTGGAAGAGGGGCGCTTTGGCGCGCCGGCCCGCGACCCGCTCGTCCCGTGAGGTGGAACTTGCCGTGGCGCATGACGGCGCGCGCGGCGCGACCGCGCGACCGTGGCGATCACGCTGCTGTCAATCTCGCTCGCGCTGCCGACGCTGATCTGGGGCCACTGAGCAGGCTGCCGTCCGAGGATTGATTCGGGCGACAGGCGCAGAATTAGCGACCTAACCGCAAAACGCCCCAGATCCACGCGCAGAGTCCGCGAGAAGGAGTCAGCCCAATGCTCTCCCGTGTCGTTAGTGCGCTCGCCCCGCGCACGACCGCCTACGCCCATTGCGACATCCCATGTGGCGTCTACGACCCGCAGCAGGCGCGCATCGAAGCCGAGTCCTGCTACAAGATCATCCAGAAATATCACGACTCACAGGACGAACTCTTCCGTGCCCGCTGCGTGAACGTCAAGGAAGAGCGCGCCGAACTCACCAAGCACCACATCGACGTGATGTGGCACGACTACTTCAAGCCCGAGCACCTCGAGAAGTTCCCCGACCTTCACGATGTCTGCTGGAAGGCCGCCAAGCAGGCTTCGATGGTCAAGCGCAGCCTCGACATCGAAGAGGCCCAAAAGCTCCTCGACATGATCGACAAGATCGACAAGATGTGGCGCGAGACCGGCGGCCCGGCCACGACCAGGATGCAAGCCTCGGCCTGACCACCAGCCTTCAGAGAACCAAATGCGCCGCCTCGGGTCGATGCTCGGGGCGGCGCTTTTCTTTGCGTTCGGCGCAATCGCGATCATCGATCGCCTCGGGCGCTCCTGGGAATCGCGCGTCGCGGTCGAGGGCCACAGCATGGAGCCGACGCTGTTCGCGGGCGACTGGCTGCTGGTCGACCCGGGCGCTTACCAGCGCCGCCCACCGCGTGCTGGCGAGCTCGCTGTCGCACGGGACCCGCGCAGCGCCAACCGGGTCATCGTCAAGCGGGTGATCGCCAGCGAGGCCGACCAGCGACTGACCCTGGCCGGCGACCATCCCGCCCACGCCGACGACGCGGAGCGCATAGGCGCCGTCGAACAGTCGGCCGTGCTTGGGCGCCCGTGGTTCCGGTATTGGCCGCCGTCACGGTTGGGGCGCGTCGCCTAGGTCGCGAGCCACGTTTGACAGGATGCTTCGCGTGGGCATAATGCTCAATGATGAGCGAACTATTCGTATCTAACGAAGCATCGGAAAGCGCCGAGATCGTGGAGCGCATCCTCGATCAGCTCCAGCCTCTCATCGCCCGGCAGCGGCATGCCGTCGCCCGGCACGGCTGCCTCCGCGCGATCAGTTCCACCCATCTGCACGTCCTGTTCCTTCTCGAAGGCGAAGAACCGATGCCCATGAGCCGGCTGGCCGAGCTGCTTGATGTCTCGCTGCCCAACGTCACCGGACTTGTCGATCGGATGGTGGAGCGTGGCTTCGTCGAGCGCGGCCGCGACGCAGATGACCGGCGTGTGGTGACCATCAGTTCGGCCGAGGCCGGTCGCGAGGCGGTCGAGGAGATGGACCAGATCCGCCGGCGCACGCTCGGCAATGTCCTTGCTCAGCTGACGCCTGATCAACAGCGCCGTGCCCTCCAGACCTTCACCGAGCTTCGTGCAGCAGCCGAAGCGGCCACAGAGACCGCGCCGCACACGCATCCGCGCCGGAGCTCCGCCCAGGCGGCCACCCACGCCGAGGCGAACCACTAACCCGACCCACCGGCGCAGTAGCGCCACCAGACCAGGAGAACCCCAGCGAATGGAACCCATGCCCCCTTCCGGCGTCCCCGGCGCACAGACCGCCCTTCAAACCGGGACGAACATATCGATCGACCCGCGGGCGCGAATGGAGATCCTCTTCGCGATCCTGCTCGGTCTATTCCTCAGCGCACTTGACCAGACGATTGTTGGCACAGCCCTGCCGCGCGTCGTTACCGACCTTAGTGGGAACGAGCTCTACACGTGGGTGGTGACGATCTATCTGCTCACGTCGACGATCACCGGGCCCGTCTACGGCAAGCTGTCCGACCAGTTCGGCCGGCGCAACCTGCTGATGATCGGTATCGGCCTGTTCCTGGTCGGCTCGTTCCTCTCGGGCCTGTCGCAGGACATGGTCCAGCTGATCCTG
>CAZXLP010000215.1:0-2571 GCA_964642085.1 uncultured Anaerolineaceae bacterium | reverse complement strand
CGCACCCTTGGCGAGTGCCGCGCGAAATCAGCTTCACGCATGGCCGTTACTTCCACGTGGTGGAACAAGGTGTGGCCAACACGGTTCAACTCATCCGATTTCGTGTAGCCGCTGTTTCCCAGGCACGAAGTAAAAGCCAGGCAGGGCGGTCAATCGGCTCCAGATCCGGCCTGTGTTGGCCCAGGGTTCTCTCACCACGAACAGGCGGCCACTTACGAGCCCAGGACGAGCTGAAGTTGGCTTTTACGTCGCTCTCCGCGAACAGGCTCGCCAGCACACGAAAAAGGGGCCTGGGCGATATCGGCCGGCTCAGCTGGCCCTCGGCTATACTCCCGGTGCCACCTTTCAGCTCCGCCGAGGATCAGGTTTGCCGCTCAGCGGCACCGACGAGCGGGGCACTCCCCAAGGGAAGGAGATACCCAGACCCATGCGACGTTATGAGCTCATGCTCGTCATGCGCCCGGACACTCCCGACGAGCAGGTCGACGCGATCGTTGACAAAGCGACAAAGTCGGTGACCACCTCCGGCGGCCAGATCGTGAAGCGCAGCCCGTGGGGCCGCCGCCGCCTCGCCTACGCGATCGGCCAACACCGCGAAGGCTCCTACCACATCCTCCTTTTCGACGCGCCTCCGGATGCTGTCCTGGAACTCGAGCGCGGTCTCAACATCACCGAAGAAGTGATGCGCCACCTCGTGACGCGCGTCGAGCGCCCGTCGTCGCGGCGACCACAGGCCCTGACGGGCGACGAGCTCGAGCTGGAGGATGAGGTCACGCTCGCCGGCCCGCCACCGGACGTCGACGAAGAGGAAATTGATACCGAGTTCATCGACGAGTCCGAGAGCGAAGCCGCGCCCGCCGCGGTCGAGCGACCCTAGTCGGCGTCGAGTGCAGAGCGTGAGTCAGAGGGAGATGTCGCGATGTCGTTGAACAAGTGCATGATCATCGGCAACCTCGGCCGCGATCCGGAGATGCGCTACACGCCGAGCGGCCAGTCGGTGACGCAGTTCACGGTCGCCGTGAATCGCAACTACAAGGACGCTCAGGGCGAGCGCCAGGAAGAGACCGAGTGGTTCCGCGTCGTGGCGTGGGGCCAGCAGGCCGAGTTCGCCGCGGAATACCTCCGCAAGGGCGCCAAGGTCTTCGTCGAGGGCCGCATCCAGACGCGCCAATGGGAAGGCCAGGACGGCCAGAAGCGATACACGACCGAGCTCGTCGCGAACACCATCCAGAACCTCGAGCGGCGGCCGCGTGACGACGCGAGCGACGGCGGGAGCCAGATCGAAGGCAGCAGGCCCCCACGCCAACAGCGTCCAGCCACAGAGCAGCAACAGGGGCCAGCAGGCGAGCAGCAACAGGGGCCCGAGCCCGAGACCTACGACGACTTGCCCTTTTAACCAGCCAACGGACTGACCAGCCAACCGACTGACCGGCCGACCAGAAAGGATCCTCCGCCTACATGCCTCCCCCAAGCCGAAGCAAGAAACGCGATGACATGTATCGCGACCGGCGTCGCCGCAAGGTGTGCGCCTTCTGCGCCGACAAGACGGCGCAGATCGATTACAAGGAGATCAACCGCCTGCGCCGCTACCTATCTGAGCGGGCGAAGATCGAGCCGCGTCGCAAGACCGGCACGTGCGCCGAGCACCAGCGGCAGCTCGCAGTCGCTCTGAAGCGTGCGCGACACGTCGCCTTGCTCCCGTACGCCCCGGAGCACCTGCGGGCCTAGTCGGCCGCAATCCGAAATTCAGTAAGTGGAACTCCTGGAGCTCGGCGCAGCGCTCGTTGTCATCCTGCTCGCAGCCGAGCTGTTCACCAATGGCATCGAGTGGTTCGGTCACAAGCTGAACCTGGCCGAGGGAGCGGTCGGCAGCGTGCTGGCGGCTGTCGGAACGGCCCTGCCCGAGACGATGATTCCGCTCGTGGCGATCCTGCTTGCCGGCGGCATGGCGGACCCCTCGGCGGGTCACGACATCGGCGTAGGCGCGATCCTGGGCGCCCCGTTCATGCTCGCGACGCTGGCGATGTTCGTGACCGGCCTCGGTGTGCTTGCCTACCGCCGTCGGCGCCCTACCGGCCGACGGATGCCGGTCGATACCAGGGTGCTGGGCATGGACATCCGCTATTTCTTCCTGGCGTATGGGATCGCGGTGGGCGCTGCGCTAGTCCCGCCTGACCTTACGTTCCTGAGGTACGTGGCGGTCGTGGCGCTCATCGGTATCTACGCCTGGTACGTCAAGGCGCACTTCCAGGCCGACCCGTCGACTGACGCGACCGACCTTGCACCGCTGCGCTTCAGGCGCGTAGACCGTCTTGCTTACCGAACCGACCCGCAGGGGGCCCCACGCCTGCGGGTGGTCAATCTCCAGGTATTGATCGCCCTGGGGATGATCATCGGCGGCGCTTTCGTGTTCGTCGACGCCGTCGAGCACATTGCAGCGGGGGCCGGGCTCGATCCTGTGCTGCTGGCCCTGATCATCGCCCCAATCGCCACCGAGCTGCCCGAGAAGTTCAACAGCCTGCTGTGGGTGCGCCAGGGCAAGGACACGCTGGCGATGGGCAACATCACCGG
>CAZXLP010000214.1:0-2588 GCA_964642085.1 uncultured Anaerolineaceae bacterium | reverse complement strand
TGGGAGGCAGTCGGCCCAGGCGCGCACGCCTTCGACGGTGCCCGAACCCGGCGCTGGAATGCCGCCCGACTGGAGGGCTATCTGGCAACGCTCACGCCAGCCGACGGCTCGGCCGCCCGACTGCCACCCGGTGGCTTCGAGACCACCGATCACGCCACCGCGGCCGCCGAAGGGGCGATCCTCCGGCTCCGCACCAGCTTTGGCTTGCCGGCCGAGCTCGCGTCCAGCTCCCAATTCGCTGCCGCATTGTCCTGGGCGCGCACAAACGGCCTGATCGAACTCTCCGGTAGCGGCGCAATGCGGCTGACGTTTAGCGGCCGCCTGCTGTCAAACGAGCTGTTCGCCCGACTTCTGCCCGACCGGTCTTCGGCCGCAGCCTGATCGGCTTGGCGCGCGCAGTACGTCGCTGAGCTCGGGCTCGCGACGCGTTGACCCGTGCCAGTGCCGGTTGTAAGATGCCCCAAACCGTTAGCACTCCATCCGTGAGAGTGCTAATCGCAAACCCCATCCGAAAACCGCTCGAAAGCAGAGTAGGGACACATGGCGCGTCGGAAAGACCGCCCGTCCGGCCCGCTTGACCCGCGTTCGCAGGCCGTTCTGCGGGCCGTCATCGACGAATACGTGACCACCGCTGAACCGGTCGGCAGCCAGACGCTGGTCGACCGCTTCCGGCTGGGCGTCAGCTCGGCAACGGTGCGCAACGTGATGGCCGAGCTGGAGGCCGCGGGTTACCTGACTCACCCACACACCAGCGCAGGCCGTATACCGACAGATGCCGGCTACCGGCTGTACGTCGAATCAATCGCGCCGCACATCAGCCTCGCACCGGTCGACCGGCTCATGATTCGCCACCAGTTCGGGCAGGTCGAGTTCGCCAGCGAGCAGTGGTTCCGGCTTGCCGCCGCGACCATCGCCGGCGTCACGCACGCTGCCGGTCTGGCTACGCCGGCCAAGCCACGATCGTGCCGGCTGCGCCACATCGATCTCGTCGCCAGGAGCACGCGCACCGCGAGCCTGATCGTTGTGATGGCCGAGGGCTCGGTCAAGCAGGAGCTCGTCCCGCTCGACGAGCCGTACGACCAGCCTGAGCTCGACGACGTCGCGCGCCTGCTCAACGCCGAGCTCGGGGGCCGATCGGCGCGCCAGGTTGCCCACAGGGTCGAACAGCTCGCCGCGGATCCGGATGCGCCCGCGCTCGGCCTGCGCATCAGCCAGAGGATCGAGCGGATGATGCGCGAGCTCGACGCCGCGTCAATCGAAGATGTCTTCTCGGACGGCCTGCTCAACGTCATGGAGGCACCCGAGTTCAGCCAGAGCGAGAAGCTGCGCCGCGTCTTCGCCGTGCTCCAGAACCGTGACTACCTCGGATCGCTCGTCCGCCGCCTGGCGGCCTCGGAGGACGTCCAGGTCCTGATCGGCGCCGAGAACGGGCCGGCCGAGATGCGCGACGTCTCCCTGGTTCTGGCCACTTACGGACAGCGCGGCCGCTCCCTTGGTGTAGTTGGTGTGCTGGGCCCCACGCGCATGGCCTATCCACAGGCGATCGGAACCGTCCGCTACGTAAGCAGCTTGATGAACGAGCTCGTTGAGCAGCTGTACCGATGACCGAACGCAAGCGGACGCGCGCCGAGGAGCGCATCGCCGCGCTCGATACGTCGCCGCAGGCCGTGGCCAGCGAGCTCGAGGAGCTGCGTCGGCAGGTGATCGTGGCCGAGCAGGACGCTTCGGACAACCGTGCCGGCTGGCAGCGCACGGCGGCCGACTTCGCCAACTATCGGCGGCGCACGGAGCAGGATCGCGAGCAGATGCTCGGTCTGGCCAACGAGGCGCTCTTGTCAAAGCTGTTGACGATCGCCGACGACTTCGACCGGGCGATCGCAAACATGCCCGCTGAGCTGCGCGGCCTGAGTTGGGTCGAGGGCATCGCTGCCATCGACCGCAAGCTGCGCCTTCTGCTCGACTCGGAGGGCCTGACGCCGATCGAGGCGGTTGGCAAACCCTTCGATCCACGTGAGCACGAAGCAGTCGTGCAGGAGGAAACCACCAGCGTGCCCGAAGGCACGGTGACCTCAGAGCTTCAACGCGGCTACCGAATCCGTGACCGGGTACTGCGTCCGGCGATGGTCGCTGTCGCCAAGAACCCAGCCGCCGGCGGAAATCGCTCGGACGGTCATTCAAGCAATGAAAGCGCCGGCAACGGCGGATCCGGAGGAGTCAACTAATGGGCAGGATCATCGGTATCGACCTGGGAACGACCAACTCGGTCGTGGCAGCGATGGAGGGCGGCGAGCCGACTGTCGTCCCGAGTGCCGAGGGCGGGCGCACGGTCCCATCGGTGGTGGCATTCACCAAGACCGGCGAACGGCTGGTTGGCCAGGTGGCCAAGCGTCAGGCGATCACGAACCCGGCCAACACCGTCTTCTCGATCAAGCGCTTCATGGGCCGTCGCTGGGACGATCCCGAAGTCCAGAAGACGATCAAGCTCGTGCCCTACAAGGTCGAGAAGGACCCCAAGAGCGACGGCGTCGTGGTCGTGCTCACGGACGGCAAGAAGTACACGGCGCCAGAGATCAGCGCGATGATCCTGC
>CAZXLP010000213.1:0-2589 GCA_964642085.1 uncultured Anaerolineaceae bacterium | reverse complement strand
ACCGCCTGGATGATCACGAAGCTCATCCGCGACAGCCCTTCCAGCTCCTGGTTGCGGTGGATGCGGATGTCCAGATCCACCTGGCCAAAGCCGTTGAGGCCAAAACGCTCGGAGAGGTCGATGAGGTGGCCGATCTCCACGGCATAGCCGGTGAAGAACGGGATCTGCTCGAGGTGCACGCGCCGCCCGGCGTATTCGCCGGCGAGTGGCTGGATGTAACCCGACAGCTCGGGGAAGAAGAGGTTGATCAACGGTCGCGCGACGAGCTCCGTGACCCGTCCACCACCGCCCTCCTTGAGCAGCCCGTCCTCGACGATAGGCCGCTGGTAATAGGCCTTGACGTATCCGATGCGCGGCTCGACCAGCAGCGGTCCGAGCGTGCCATACAGGAAGCGTGGGTGCCAGTCGACGATGTCCGTGTCGGACCACGCGATCAGGTCGCCGTGCGTCTCGTACATGCTCTTCCAGAGCGCTTCGCCCTTGCCCTTGTAACTGCCGTAGCGCGGCAGGATGTCCGAATGGAGCACGACCCGTGCGCCCTCGGCCTCGGCGATCGCACGGGTCTCGTCGTTCGACTCTGAGTCGATGACCACGAGCTCATCCAGGAGAGCAAACCGCTCCATCAGCTCCTGGCGGGCGGCGCGGACGATCGGGCCGATCGTTGACGCCTCGTTGAGCGTCGGCAGGACGGCGCTGATCGTGAGGCCACGCTTCTCCTTCAGGGCGACCAAGCGGCCGATGTCGGCGAACTCGTTGTGGTGATAGTTCGATTCCGCGAACCAGCGCTCCACTCGCGCCGGGATGCTCCGGCCGGCCTCGGCGGCGCGATCCGCGGCCTCGAGCGTTTCGGCCTGCTCGGCTCGTCGTTCGAACGACGAGCGCACGAGCGGCTCGCGCGTCTTGACCACGATCACCGTCGGCTTGGCCTGCTGGGCGATCGACTCGGGCAAGAGTCCGAAGAGGGCGCCGTCGGCCTGTGCGACGTCGGTCGGGGTCATCGCACTGGCTCCCATCACCACCAGCTGCGCCTCGTCGGCCTGGCGGATGATCGCCCCGCTGACGTTGTGCCCGTCGACGAGCAGCGGTCGAGCCGGATCGCCGCCGTGTTGCTGGACGAACGTTGCCAGGGCGCGCTCGGCCTGTGCCCGCACGACGGGGCTGATGTCCGGTGGGACCACGTGCATGACGTCCACCGCGGCCTCGAAGTAGCGTCCCAGCGCGCCGGCGTAGGCAATGGCGAGCTCCGCGTGCGGCCCGCCGCGCACTGGCGCCAGGATCCGCTCGACCTGCTTGACGCCACGCTGCTTGACGACCGCGATGTTGCATGGCGAGTCACGGACGACCTCGTCGATCGTCGGCGAGAAGACCGCCTCTGTTCCCCGTTTGCCACCGGGGCGGCCGCCCCAGCCGAAGATGATCAGGTCCGATTCGTCCTCGGCTGCGAGCTCGATGATCCCCTCGGCGGCGCGCCGGCCGATACGAACGACGGTGCGCAGCTCGATACCGGCGGGGGTGAAGTCGAGCACGCGCTGGAGGAGCCGGCGCGCCTGGCGGGCACGCGTGGCGCCCTCCGAGAGCGGCATGCCCTCGGGTACTTCGACGATCCCGAGAGCTGTGAGCGAGCCACCGTGGCGAAGCAGCGCCGCGCCGATGCGAACGAGGTCAGCCGCCGTCCTCGGGTTGGCCAGCGGCAGCAGGATTCTTTGCGGGAGCTCGACCGCGCCACTCACCTGGCCGCCGCCGCCCATCGCTCCACCAGGTACGGCTTGGAAAGCTCAAAGGCGCGGGCCTGGCGCTCGACGAATACCTCGGCCTGGTCGGTCCTCAGCGCCCGCGTCTCGACGATCAGACTGGCGACACGCGCGAAATAGAGCGGTATCAGCGACGCCACCAGCTTGTCGACCGGCACCAACCGGTGATGGTGCGCGATTGCGAAGTCATAGATCACGCGGGCCCACGCCTCGTCGGGGAAGGTGAAGGCGCTCTCCTCGGCTGGCGTCGGGAGATCGGCGCGCCCGGCGGCCTCGGCAGCGCGCCCTGCGTCGGCCGCCAGGTGCTCGACCGAAGCAAGGTTGGCGGGCGTCAGCGCCTTGGCCCAGATCTCGCCGAGGGTGAGCGCGCCCTTGGCGAACTCGTCCAGCAGCCTGCGAACGTTCACTTCCAGCGGTGGCGGATCGACGATGCGCTCGAAGCCGTAGACCGGGATGTCGTGCGACGTCGCCACCTCCAGCCAGCGATCGGCGTGCGCGTCGATGAGCCGGAGGAGGGTGCTGACCACCTGGCTGAACATCGGCCCCAGGTCCGCTCCGGGATCCTTTGGATCGTGGACCTTCGCCCCAAGTCGGGTCTGGCAGACGGCGAAGCCGCCGGTGATCGCCTTGGTCGTCATCCAGATGTCGATACCGAACTTGCTGACGTCGGCGTCCCAGTCGTCCTGCTCCAGGTAGTGCGCGACCAGGTCACCGCTGACACCGAAGTCGCCGCCGATGGGCTGGCGGATGCGCAGCCCGTACAGGGCGCGCGTCACCGGGTAGGTGACCGTGTTGGTGATCGTGCCGTCGTACTTGTAGCGCGAGTAGAGCGGCGCGA
>CAZXLP010000212.1:0-2592 GCA_964642085.1 uncultured Anaerolineaceae bacterium | reverse complement strand
GTGTCGCCGATGAGCGCGTAGTCCTCGATCCGCAGCGTCACTCGGCAGAATGTAGCCCACAAAATGCAAACGCCTGAGCCGCCCGACACCGAGCAAGCGCTAAAAGCGAGCCGCCGCCGCCTGGTTTTTGACACGCTCGGTATTGCCGTCTCCGCGGGCGGCTTCGGGCTCGTCTATGGGCTGGCCGCCCGCTCGGCCGGGCTGTCGACCGCCGAGGTGGCGGCGATGCTCGCGCCACGGCCTGACGTGGACGACTGAGGGGCTCGCGAACCTAGCCTTCGCCGCGCCTGCGCGTCCAGAGCCAATAGACCGGGGCGATGAACACCCGGTCGTAGGCGGGCACGTTGCGCACGACGTGGCCGCCCCAGCCCTTCTTGAAGCGCTCCAGGCCGTCCTTGGGGTCCTGGCGCGCCTCGGTCTCGAGTCGTAGCAGCTCGGGCGAGCCATCCGCGACGCCCTCACGACGTGCCATCTCCATCCGGCCGCGCGCGTCGGCGATTCCCCACAGGTCCCAGGTCTTTGCGCCGCGCTCCTTGGCCCACCGGATGGCGTGCCACTGGAGTAGATGACCGGCGCGACTCTCGAGCCCGGCGCGGGTGGACCCGGCAAACAGGTACAGGCCGTTGTCACCCCAGGCCAGGACCAGCGACGCGGCCACCACTTCTCCGTCGAGCTCGGCCAGGTAGAGGCGCGCGGCGTCGCCGAATAGCGACCACAGCGCCCGGTAGTAGGCGGCCGTGTGGTACTCGAACGCCTTCCGCTCGGTGGTCGCGACGAGCATTCGGTGGAGGCTGTCGACTTGGGACTCCTCGGTACCGACGCGGACCTTGACGCCCAACCGCTCGGCGCGTTTGACGTCCGCGCGGTGACCCTTCGAGAAGGCGGCGAAAAGCTCATCCTCCGAGGGCGCCAGGTCGAGCCTGATCGACGAGCGCTGGCCGAGCGTTCGCTCGGCTGTCCGAAAGCCGCTTGCCTTCAGGAACGCGTCCAGGTCGGCTGCCTGCGCGTCAGTTTGCAGAACGTCCGGCTCGAATCGCAGAAACGCCGCTCGGCGAGAGCGCGCCAGACGCACGATCCCTTCGAGCAGCGCCCTGTCCAGGGGGCCGCCCGTGGATGGAAATGGGCCACGCGGCACATAGGCCACCGATAGCCCACGGAATGGGCGAATGAGGACCTGCGCGCCCGATTCACCGTTGGCAGACGACAGTCGATGAGGCTGCCAGCCGAAGCGGCCCTTCAACTCCCCCCAGGCCCAAGCCTGAAAGGGCTGCGCGCCCAGGCGCGCAGCGAGTTGATCCCAGACCTCCGGGTCGGAGTGTTCGACGATCGAGTTTGAAGTCTTGCGCGTGCCCTCTGCCGTCGCCATCACCGCGATTGTGACGGACAGTTTCCTCCGCCGGGGCTCAGTGGATCGCGCGCCGCGAGCCGCAGATGGGGCACGTGGCGCTGTGGCCACTCGCGTCGGGCTGCATCAGGGTTGTGCAGCCGTTCGTGTAGCAGTACAGGCGATGACCGGTACTGGTTCGGCGGATCCGCCTGCGCGCCGAGGCGCCCTGGCTGTAAGTGGATTGGGTATGTGAACGGGGTTGCAATTTGGTGCTTTCGAGAGTCGCCCGTTGCGCCGGGTTGTGGCGGCGGGCTGTGAGATGCGCTCCACGACGTTGTTGTTCTCTACGTCGGAGCGATTGTCCAACCGTGTCCGCGGGAGCGAGGTTTGATGCTCAGACCTGCGGTCGTTTTCCGGTTGCTCGCTGCATTTTACCGCGATCGTGCGAAATCTGCCTTCGGTACGTTCGGGTCAGCCGCGGCCCGGACCCCGACCCACTGAACCGCTTCTCGCCGGTCTCGGTGCCTTCTGCGCGCATCTGCGCCTTGTAGGCGCGCTTGCCGGCCTGGTAATCGGCCAAGGCTTCGGGTGAGTCGACGTCGCCGAGAGACCTGTGCTGCGGGGCCACTGCCTCCCACCCTGGGGGCCGGACGCCGAATTGCTTGCCGAGGATGCCGATGATCGTCCGCGCCTTCATCTCCCCGATTCCAGGGAGGCCGAGCAGCCGTCGCTCGAGATCCTTGCCGTCTTTCGCGTCCCGCCAGACGGCTGCCGCGTCGCCGCCGTATTCGCGCACGATCGCCTCGCACAGAGCCTGGGTTCGGCGAGCCATGTTGCCGGGGAAGCGGTGCAGCGCTGGACGCTCCTTGAAAGCGGCCTCCAGCCGATCCATGTCCATCGCGGCAAGCTCCGCGACATCGAGCGTGCCGATCCGCCGGCGCAGCTCGAAGGGCCCCGAGAAGGCCTTCTGCAGCTGGACCTGCTGGTCGAGGACGAAGCCGATCAGCAGCGCGAGGGGATCCTCGGCAAGCAGCCGGTCAGCCTCGTCGTTACCTGTGTAGGGAAGTTTCTGTGGCCTGGTTGCGTGGTCAGTCACGCTGCGGATGGTAGCCCGTGGGGGCTGGACATCAGCTCTTCGCTGGAACACCTTGGCCGCGCGGCGTGATGTGACTGTTTGTTCCACCCCATGGAAGTAACTGCCAACTAACTCGCCCGGAGGCTGCCTGCATGCCCGCCTGTTCCATGCCGTGGAACACCCGGCCAAG
>CAZXLP010000211.1:0-2624 GCA_964642085.1 uncultured Anaerolineaceae bacterium | reverse complement strand
CGGACATCCTCGTCACGACGCCCGAATCCCTCTACCTGCTGCTCACCTCGGCTGCCCGCGAGGCACTGCGCGGCATCGAATGGGTGATCGTTGACGAGATCCACGCGCTCGCCGGCACGAAGCGCGGCGCTCATCTCGCGATCTCACTGGAGCGTCTCGAAGCCCTGACGGACAAGCCGCCCCAGCGCATCGGGCTTTCCGCCACGCAGCGCCCGTTGAGCGTGGTCGCCGGATATCTCGGCGGTCGCGAGCACGCCACGGACGACGGCCAGCCGGGCACTCCGCGCCCTGTACGGATCGTCGACGCCGGTATCCGCAAGCCGCTCGACCTGGAGATCGTCGTCCCGGTCGAGGACATGTCGGCGATCGGCGAAGTGCTCCCGCTCGACCAGCAACCAGGCGGCTCGGCCGCCGCGCCCGACGCACGCAGCTCCATCTGGCCCCAGATCCACCCGCGAATCCTCGAGCTCATCCGTGCGCATAAATCGACGATCGTCTTCGTCAACAGCCGCCGCCTCGCCGAGCGCCTGGCGATGAAGCTCAATGAGCTCGCCGGGGAGGAGCTGGTCCGCGCGCACCACGGCAGCCTCGCCCGCGAGGAGCGGCTGCTCATCGAGGAGCGGCTGAAGGACGGGCGGCTGCCGGCCCTGGTGGCGACGTCGTCGCTCGAGCTGGGCATCGATATGGGGTCGGTGGACCTTGTGATCCAGGTCGAATCGCCGGGATCGGTCGCGCGCGGGCTGCAGCGGATCGGTCGGGCTGGTCACCAGGTGGGCGAGCCATCGAAAGGCGTGATCTTCCCCAAGTACCGGGGCGATCTCCTCGAATGTGCCGTCGTCGTTCGAAAGATGCTCGACGGCGAGATCGAGCCGACGGTCATCCCGCGCAACCCCCTCGACGTCCTCGCCCAGCAACTCGTGGCCGCCGGTGCTGAGCGCAAGTGGCCGGTCGACGACCTTTTCGGCATGGTCCGCAGGGCAGAGAACTTCGCCGACCTGGGCCGGGACTCGTTCGAGGCCACGCTCGGCATGCTCGCCGGCCACTATCCGGGCGACGAGTTCGCCGAGCTGCGTCCGCGCGTCATCTGGGATCGCACCGCCGGTACAGTCGAGACCCGCCGCGACGCGCGGACGGTCGCGGTCATCAATGGCGGGACGATCCCCGACCGCGGACTATTCGGGGTCTACCTCGTCGATGACGGCGATGCCGACGGCTCGCGCGCCACGACGCGCGCAAGATCAGCGCGCGGGGGCGGCCGCAGGGTGGGCGAGCTCGACGAGGAGATGGTCTACGAGGCGCGCGAGGGCGAAGTCATCCTGCTCGGAGCGAGCGCTTGGCGGATCGAGCAGATCACGCACGACCGCGTGCTCGTGTCGCCCGCGCCCGGCGAGCCGGGCAAGATCCCATTCTGGAAGGGTGATGGCCCGGGGAGGCCGGTCGAGCTGGGCCGGTCACTTGGCGAGTTCACCCGGACGATCAGCGATGAGGCAGCCGATGGCTCGCGCGGACGCAAGCGCGCCGAGAAGCGACTGCGAGACGACCACGAGCTGGATGCTCTGGCCGCTGGAAACCTTCTCGACTATCTCGCCGAGGAGCAGTCGGTCACAGGCGCCTTGCCCACGGACCAGACCATCGTGCTCGAGCGGTTCCGTGACGAGCTGGGCGACTGGCGAATCTGCCTTCTGACACCCTTCGGCGCCCGGGTTCACGCCCCGTGGGCGCTGGCGATCGAGTCGCGGCTGCGCGAGAAGCTCGGCCTCGACGTCCAGCCGATCTGGTCCGACGACGGCGTGGTGATTCGACTGCCGATGACCGACGAGCTGGGCGGCGATGGACTGGCTGATGGCTCAACCAACGGTGCGGGGGCTGTATCGGCGGCCGAGGAGGCGGTTCGGATCGGCTCCGAAGACGTGGAAGAGCTGGTGATCGGGGCGCTGGGTGGGTCGTCCCTGTTCTCGAGCCGCTTCCGCGAGAACGCCGCTCGTGCGCTGCTGCTCCCGCGTCGCCGCGCCGGCCAGCGAACCCCGCTGTGGCAGATGCGCCAGCGCTCGGCACAGCTGCTCTCAGTGGCCAGCAGGTATGGCTCGTTTCCGATCATCCTTGAGACCTACCGCGAGTGCCTCCAGGACGTCTTCGACCTGCCTGCGCTGCGGGGCATCCTGGGCGCCATCGAGCGGCGCGAGATTCGCCTGGTCAGCGTCGAGACCCGTCGCGCGTCGCCGTTCGCCAGCTCGCTGATGTTCGACTACATCGCGTCGTACATGTACGAAGGCGACGCGCCGCTGGTCGATCGGCGGGCGCAGGCCCTGGCCCTCGATCGCGACCTGCTTCGCGAGTTGCTGGGCGCCGAAGAGCTGCGCGAACTGATGGACGCTGACGCGCTGGCCGAGCTCGAGCTGGAGCTTCAATTCCTGTCGCCCGATCGGGGCTCCGGTTCGGCCGACGCCGTGCACGACCTGCTGCGACGGCTGGGCGACCTGCGCGCCGATGAGGTCACGGCCCGAGTGCGCGGGCAGGACGAACGAGCGCGGGAGGCGGCCGCCGGGGAGTGGCTGGAGGCGCTCGCCGCGGACCGGCGCGCGGTTGTCGTGCGCATCGGCGGCGAGGAGCGCTGGATCGCCATG
>CAZXLP010000210.1:0-2634 GCA_964642085.1 uncultured Anaerolineaceae bacterium | reverse complement strand
TCATCTTCGATCGGGACGACCCGCGAGCGGAGGAGCTGACCGAGGCGGCCCGGGCCGATCTCTACCGAGCGGCCATCGCCCTTGGCGGGACGATCACGGCGGAGCACGGGATCGGAACCTCACGGCGCGAGTTCCTCGGCGCCCAGGTGGGGGAGGGGGCGCTCGGGGTCATGCGCTCGATCAAGTCCGCGCTCGACCCGCTCGGCATTCTCAACCCGGGGCGAGTGGTCTAGGCCCGCCCTCAGGCCAGGACGCGCCGCAGCACCACCGCGGCGGCGAGAAGCCCGGCGACAACTGCCGCGACCGGAAGCCATGACGGCCCGGGATCGGGGGCATCGGCCGAGACCGCTTGCGGCGGGAACACGGCGGGCACCGGCAGCCCGACGGCCATGAAGACCTCGCCGACGGTAAGACTCTCGATCCCGATCCTGTCCGGAGCCCGCCCGCCGACCCAGGCGATGGCGTTGACCTCGATCCGGTTCGAGAATGCTCGACCATCGAACGCGATCGCCACCTGGTCGCCGACCTTTCCGAACAGATAGCCGGCGCAGGGCTGGCTCACGAGGTCACGCACCGGGACCACGACCGGCCCGACACCGTCGAGGATCGACCATGCCTGCAGCGTGAACCTGCTCGAGCGACCCTCCATGTCCAGCCACTGGTCCACCGGCTCCATGGCGACGACGTCGCCGATGACCACTCGGCGCGCGGACGGGGCGGCCTCCCGAAACGACGGGTAGGGCCCATCGCAATCGGCCGCGACCGGCGCCGGGCGCCCGGCCACGATCACCGCCGCGCACGCGACGAGAAGCCCGGCTGCCAGCCGTCGTCCGATCACGGCGGTTCGCCGAACCAGGACAGTGACCGGAGGAGGACGTCGCCCGGGACGTCCAGGATCGAGTCCGGCCCGAGCGGGTGCTGCGTCAGGAGATCGGTGCCAACGTAGACCCCGCCGAGTGCCCCGTCGGCGAACTGGACGATCGCGACGTTCGACCAGATTCCGACGATCTGGTTCGGCTCTCGGTCGAATCGGACGATCAGCTCCGTCCTTCCATCGCCGACGACACGGCCGAGGCCGTTCGCGCCCACGTGCGCGACCCAATCGTCATTCAGTGCCCACGCGGCGTCCGCCAGGTCCACGACGTCCACCGACGTGTCGTCTCCAACCTCGCGATCGATGCAGTAGGACGGTGCGGGGTCGCCGCAGTTGATCCCGATCCGTATCCGGGCTCGTCCCGGGCCGAACGGTTGCTCGCGGGCGGTGGTCCAGGCGAACCTCTCGTTGCCGAGCGGCGGCGCGATGGCATCGACCCGGAGAAGGGAGTAGGTGGGCTCTTCGACCCCGTGCGCCTCCAGCAACACGGCGGCGCCGGATTCGGTGAGGAAGAACGGTACGACGTCGTCCCGGACCAGGACGTGTTCGGGCGGCAGCGTCAGGGTCTTTGGCCCGCGATTGGGCAGATCGAACACGTCGAGCGTGTTGTCGCCGGATACGACCCACAGCCGGTCGCCGACGAGGCGGAAGTCGTGGCCTCCGATGAACCACGGTGGGGCGTCGGGTGCAGCGAGATCGAAGATGGCCAACCGGGATTCGCCCTCGTCGACGACGACGCGTCCGACGGTCAAGACCAGGAAACCCGTCTCCGACACCGCAGCGCCGCGGGTCTTGAACAGCGAGAACCCATCGGGCACCCGCGCCTCGAGGTTCGGGATCGCCCCGAGGACGGCTGGCGGGTTGCCGGCACCAAGCTCGACAGCGATCACCTCGTACCGGCCGTCGGCGGCCACCCGCCCGACGAGCAACTGGGTCGTGTCCGCGAGGTCGAGGGCGACCCTGTTCGGGGCGACGTACATCGTGATCGGCGGGACGCTCGGGCTGGTGGTCGTGCTCGGGGACGCCGTGACCGTGGACGGCGAAGACGGAGGACTGGCTGTCGCGTTAGGCGAGGGCGTCGGGTTCGCCAGCCGGCCGCAGCCAGCGAGGACGAACAGGGCGGCAAGGGCGATAGTACGTGCGCGCATCGGGACGGAGACGGGCCGCCTCAAAGACATGGGGCGCGACCAATGGTGCGACGCCGCTCGATGGCGCTCAGTCGCGATCGCGTCGCTCCGTCGACGCCCCGCGGTTGGCCTCGCGCCCCTGCCGCTCCGCCTCGCCGAACAGCAGCGCGTTTGTGACGGAGCGACTCGACGCCCCCGCCGACGAATCCCCTTGCATCACCTTGCTCATTCCAGCCGTGAGGAAGGCGTCTCCAAGCGCTCGGAGGATTCGTCCGAACCGCCCGCGAGGGGGTTCCGGCGCTCGAGGCTTGGGCCTGTCGTCCTCAGGCCAGGGGTGCTCGGTAGTCATGCGCCGATCTTACGCCTGGAAGCAAGCAACCTCCCGTGCCGCGCCTTGACACGGCGGGCCGTGGCCGGGATGATCCGACCATGCCAGCACATCTGTATCGTGCAATAGTGCCGACCTCGCCGTGAGCGATCTCGAGACGCTCGTTCGAGCGAGCCGGCTCTACTACGAGCTCGGCGAGACCCAGGGCCGGGTCGCGGAGCTGCTCGGCGTAACCCGACCGCAGGTGTCGAAGCTCCTGAAGCAGGCACGGGCCCAGGGGATCGTCGAGATCCGGATCCACGAGC
>CAZXLP010000209.1:0-2647 GCA_964642085.1 uncultured Anaerolineaceae bacterium | reverse complement strand
CGCCTGCGCCAGGGCCGGAGCGTCGTTGATGCCATCGCCCACCATCGCCACCCGCCGGCCCGATTCCTGGAGGCGCGTGACGTGCGCGGCTTTGTCGGCCGGCAGCACCTCTGCGATCACGTTGGTCTGACTGATGCCGACTTGTGCGGCCACGGCCTGGGCCACTCGGCGCTCGTCACCGGTGAGCAGCCAGACGTCGATGCCGCGCGTGACCAGCAGTCGAACCGCCTCGGCCGATTCCGGGCGAACCCTGTCGCTGATCGAGATGAGCCCGATCAGCCGGCCGTCGCGCGCGACGAGGACGGGAGTCTGGCCCGCGCCTGTCGCGCCGTCGTGGGCCGCGGCGAGAGCAGAAATATCGATGCCATGGTCGGCCATCAGTCGACGGTTGCCGACGATGATCTCCGCTCCGTAGACGCGTGCATGGATGCCGTGGCCGGCCGCGGCCTCGAATTGACTGCTTTGTGGCAGATCCAGTCCACGCTCACGCGCCGCTTCGACGACGGCCGACGCGAGCGGATGCTCACTGCCGATCTCGGCCGCGGCAGCGGTGAGCAGCACCTCGTCCTCGCCGGTCGCGACGCCCGGCACAGCGACGACCTCAGCGACCTGTGGCCGGCCGCGGGTGAGGGTGCCTGTCTTGTCGAACACGACGGTGTCAATGCGGGCAGCTCCCTCAACGGCCTCACCGCCACGCACGAGGATGCCCGATTCGGCCGCCCTGCCCGTTGCGACCATGATCGCCGTCGGCGTCGCCAGGCCCATTGCGCACGGGCAGGCAATGATCCGGACGCTGATGAAGTTGACCAGCGCGAAGGTCAAGCGCGGCTCAGGGCCACCGAACAACCAGATCGCGAAGGTCGCCAGGGCAACCACGAGCACGGCCGGGACGAACCAGCCGGTGACCCTGTCGGCCAGTTGCTGGATCGGCGCCTTGGATCCCTGGGCCTGCTGCACCAACCTGACTATCTGGGCCAGCACAGTCTCGCGACCGACCCGGGTCGCCCGGAACAGGAAGCTCCCGGTGGTATTGATTGTCGCCCCGATGACCTCGTCACCGACGCCTTTCGCCACCGGCATCGCTTCGCCGGTCATCATCGACTCGTCGAGCGCCGACGATCCTTCGACGATGCGGCCGTCGACGGGCACCCTTTCGCCGGGCCGGACGCGGACGAGATCGCCGGCGGTTACCTCGGCGATCGGTACATCGACTTCCTGGCCTGCCCGCACCACGCGCGCGGTGCGCGGCTGAAGGGCGATGAGCCTGCGGACGGCACCGGCGGTCGCCGACTTTGCGCGCGCCTCGAGCCATCGTCCAGCGAGGACGAGGCCGATGATCACAGCCGCACTGTCGTAGTAGGTCATGGGCTCGAATCCCGCCGCCGTGACCAGCCCGGGGAAGAGTGCCACGACCGTCGAATAGAGCCAGGCGGACGTCGTGCCCAGCACCACGAGCGTGCTCATATTCGCCGCGCCGTGGCGAGCAGCCCTGAGCGCGGTCGAGTAGAAGCGGCGGCCGGCCCAGAACTGGACGATCGTGGCCGGCACGATCAGGAGCAGATTCAGCTCTTGGAGCGGCAGGAGCGGCGCCGGCCACAGGGTGAGGGCCATCATGGTCAAGCCAACGACGACGGCGAACAGCGCCTCGACTCC
The DNA here is from genome assembly GCA_964642085.1 of uncultured Anaerolineaceae bacterium. GTDB lineage: Bacteria > Chloroflexota > Limnocylindria > Limnocylindrales > CSP1-4 > JALYGJ01. The sequence continues at coordinate 994 of CAZXLP010000209.1, read as the reverse complement.
CAGGCGGCGCTGTTCGGCGGCTTGCCGCAGCGTCTGCGCATCCGAGGCCGCGGCGAGCGTCAGATCAGCGCCTGGATCTGCCGAACCATCGGCCGCGCGGACGTTGTACCCGGCATCCTCGACGGCTCGCTCGAGCTCGGCGCGCCCCACCAGCGCAGGGTCGAACGTGACGCTGGCCTGCTCCGTGGCCAGGTTGACGCTGGCCTCGACCACGCCGTCGGTTCGACGCAGGAATCGCTCGACACGGTTCACGCACGAGGCGCAGGTCATGCCTTCGATGGGCAGCGTCAGTTCGGATGCGTTCTCGGTTGACATACTCCCAGGGAGTATACGCCGGGTCAGTTGCGGGTGACCGGCCTCATCGGGAAGACACCGACGACGATCGGCGCAGTCGGATCCTGGGAGAGCTCCACGCCTATGTCCCCGTCGCGCACGAGCGACGCGATGAACCCGGATTCGCGCGCCGGCAGACCAACGTAAACCGTGCCCCGATCGGCCAGATCGATGGCGGAGACCTCGTCAAGTTCGCCGTTCAGCTCGAAACGGCGTCGCAGCTCGTGTAGTGGCACGTATGGCCGCGACTTGATGAACCGCCGCAGCTGAGCCGCAGTCGGTCCGCGTTGGGCGTCACCGACTTCCTCGGCCGCAATCGTCTCGTCAACTGTCATTTCATGTCGACCCGGGGCGCTCGACGCTTCGGGTATGGGCGCCCGAACTGCCCTGATGTTACCGGCTATGTTCCCCGGACGACTGCGAGCTCACGTGGCGCCTGGTTGAGCATGTCAGGACCGCTCGGCCCGCAGACGACGATGTCCTCGATGCGCGCCCCGTAGCGACCGTCGATGTAGATGCCCGGCTCGATGCTGAACGCGTTGCCCGCCTCGAGCGGGCGGTCGTTGCCCGCGACGATGTAGGGGTCCTCGTGGCCCTCGAGCCCGATCCCGTGCCCCGTTCGGTGGATGAAGTTCGCACCGAAGCCCGCTTTGTCGATGAC
>CAZXLP010000208.1:0-2663 GCA_964642085.1 uncultured Anaerolineaceae bacterium | reverse complement strand
GGGCGTCGGCGTGGGTGTCGGCGCTGGCGTCGGCGTGGGTGTCGGCGCTGGCGTCGGCGTCGGCGTCGGCGGCTGCGTCGGCGATGGGGACGGCGTAATCGGAGGCGTTGGCGTGATTGGAGGCGTTGGCGACGGAGTTGGCTCCGCCCCAAGCGAGACCACGTAATCAATCGCTGTTCCGCGCACGACCTCGACTCCGGCACGCGGATTGGTGCGCACGAGCAGGGTTGCCGGGACCTCGGGGTCGTAGGCCTCGGATCGCAGCCCCGGCACGAGCTCTGCCTGGGCCAGCAACGCAAAGAGGTCGGCTTCGGTGCGCAGACGGACGTCGGGCACCAGCACGGTGATGGTTGGGGAGGCGACCGTCACAGTGATCAGCGTTCCCGGCGCGACCTGGCCTCCCGCAGCCGGATCCTGGGTGATGACCGTGTCCTCGGGAACGTCAGCGACCTGAAACGCGCCAACAGTCATCAGCAGGCCGAGTTGATTGGCTAGAGCCTGGGCCTCGTCAAGCGGCATGCCCACGAACGACGGCACATTCACGAGCGGGCTCAAACCGCTGGGTGACGGAGTCGCGGCCCTTCCGCCGCTCAGGAGTAGGAAAAGCAGCAGGCCGCCGGCGAAGAGCACGAGCACGCCAAGGACCGCGGCTATCCAACCCCATGTCCCGGCCGATTCCTGTTCCGGTTCCTCCTCCACGTACCGCCCGCGCCGCGGAGACGCGCCGCCACGGACCGTGCCGTACGCCGGACCGCCGCTGTACTGGTCGGCTGTGCTGTCGTAGCGCGGCGGCGTTGAGTAATAGCCAGCCGAATTTGTATCGAATGCCGCGCCGGCTGAGCCCGTTTCGCTTCCAACCTGAACCGGCGAGCCCGGAGAGGTGATCTGCCCGTGACCGACGGTCGCTCCCGTCGCGATCCCCGCGCCAGCGCCCGCTGCTGCCGCCGTGCTGTCGACCCACGCGGCTGCGCCGTCAGGATTCACGATGTACCGACCGAGTAGGGCGGCCATGTCGCTGGCAGTCGGCCGGTCGACGGGGGCGCGTGAAAGGGCTCGCTCGACGGCGACGTCGAGCGCCTGGGGGATGCCTGGCGTGACCGAGGACGGCATCGGCGGGTCGCCGGTCAGGCGCGCGACCGCAACGGCACCCGCGGAATCGCCCGTCCATGCACGCCTGCCAGTCAGCATCTCGAACAGCACCAGGCCGGCCGAATACACGTCGGACGCCGAAGTCACAATCTCGCCGCGCGCCTGCTCCGGGCTGAAATAGTGAACGCTGCCGAGGGTTGTGCCAGGCATCGTCAGCTGAGCCTCGGAGAAAGCGCGAGCGATGCCGAAATCGGCGACCTTCACTCTCCCTGAGGCAGTCATCAGGACATTGGTCGGCTTGATGTCACGGTGGACGATTCCCCGCCCGTGCGCCGTGTCGAGGGCCTCGAAGATCTGCTGAGCGATGCGCGCCGCGGCGAGTGGCTCGAGCGGCCCTTGAGCGATCATGCCGGCCAGGTCGCCGCCGTCGATCAGCTCCATCACGATGAACGGGTCGCCGGCCTCCATGCCGAAATCGAAGACGTTGACGACGTTCGGGTGGCTGAGGACCGCCGCCGACTGCGCCTCTTGCCGGAATCGCGCCACGAAGGCTGGGTCGCGGCCGTACTCCGAGCGCAGCACTTTGATCGCGACGTCACGCCCGAGCTGGGAGTCATGGCCGCGATAGATCGTCGCCATGCCGCCCTGTCCGAGCAGCTCGACGATGCGGTAGCGGCCGGCGAGTACCTGTCCGACTTCGGCCAAACTGCGAGTTCCCCTGCCCTGTTGTTACGCCTCTGGCTGATGGCTACCTTGGCTGCGGACCGTCTGTTGTGCTATCCACCAATGGGACCGGTGACGCCGGCGACCGAATGGAGTCAGCTGAGGTCAAGGCTGGCGAGGTAGCGCCTGAACTCGGCGCCGATGTCGTGACGCTCGAGGGCCAGCTCGACCGAGGCCTTTAGCCAGCCCATGGTAGTCCCGGCGTCGTATCTACGTCCCTCGAAGGCATAGGCATAAACGTCCTGGTCGGAAGTCAGGGCGGCGATCGCGTCGGTCAGCTGGATCTCGCCGCCGGCTCCGCCCTGCGTTTCCTCGAGCTTTTCGAAGATGCGCGGCGTCAGCACGTAACGGCCGATGATCGCCAGGTTGCTCGGCGCCTCGTCAGGCCTGGGCTTCTCGACCACGCCGCGGACCTTGAACAGGCGCGGGTCATCACTGGAGTAATCCGGATCCGGGTCGATCACGCCGTAGCGGCCGACCTCGTCCGCTGGAACCTCCATCACGGCGATGACAGAGGAATGTGTCTGCCGGTTCGCTTCCATCAGCTGGCCGATGCACGGCCGGTCACCGACGACGACGTCATCGGACAGGATGACGGCGAATGGCTCGGGGCCGACCAGCTCCTTGGCCATCAGGACCGCGTGGCCCAGGCCGAGCTGCTCCTTCTGGCGCACGTAGCTGATCTGGGCCATGTCGCCGATCTGACGGACGCGGCGCAGCATCTCGATGTCGCCCTTGGATTCGAGCAGGTGCTCCAACTCGTAAGAGTGGTCGAAGTGATCCTCGATTGCCCGCTTCTGGCTGCTGGTGACGATGATCACCTGCTCGATGCCGGCGCCGACCGCCTCCTC
>CAZXLP010000207.1:0-2665 GCA_964642085.1 uncultured Anaerolineaceae bacterium | reverse complement strand
AGCCCGTCGAGCGGCTGGCGCTCGAGCCTGGCGACGACGTCCGCCCACCCGTCGGTGTGCGCGGTGACGAACGCCTCGTCCACCGCGCCTCGGTCGATTAGCACCTTGAGCGCGGCGTTGGCGAAGGCGACGTCGCCGCCCGGTCGAACGGGCACATGGAGGTCGCACATCTTGGTGCCGAAGATGGCCGACTCCAGGTTCGACGGGACCCAGTACCGGTCGAGCCCCGGCTCGAGATAGGGGTTGACCACGACGACGCGGCAGCCGCGCTGGCGGGCTAGGTACAGGTACTTCATGAGGACGGGCTGGTTGTTGGCCGGGTTGCTCCCCCAGAGCACCACGAGGTCGCTCTCGATGATGTCGGTGAGCGAGCAGGTCGACGCGGAGACGCCGATCGTGTCCTTCAGGCCCAGCGTCGATGGCGCGTGGCACACGCGTGCGGCCGAGTCGACGCTGGCGACGCCCATGGCCCGCGCCGCCTTGCCGGCGACGTAGTAGCTCTCGTTCGTGATGCCGCGACTCGTCAGGTAGAGCGCGCACCGGTCACCACCGACGTCGACGATCGTGGTGGCGAGCAGGTCGAGCGCCTCCTCCCATTCGATGCGCGTGAAGCCAAGCTCGCCACGGCGGCGACGCATCGGGTGACCGAGCCGCCCAAGCGAGCGCAGCTGCGCGCCGGTCCGGCCCTCCAGCGCGGCGGCGCTGCTCAGGATGATCGGGTCGACGGGATCGGCGGTGTTGATCTCCAGCAACCGGAGGCGCGTCGTGCAGAGGTGGATGCCGTCGATCGTCCAGTCGTGCAGGCCGGCGACACCGAGCGCGCACCCGTCGCAGGCGCCCTTCGTCAGCACGTCGACCGCGTACTTCGGATGGGCGCGGTTGGCCCACGCGACCTTGACCATGTCGAGGTAGTGGTTCGGCTTCTGCTGACCGATGCCGTTGGGACTCAGGCCGGCCCACGACTCGGGCCGCCAGCCGGTCAGCTGCTCGCGCCAGCCCACGTGAGCTCCTCTGGTGCATAGATGTTGAGGCGCCCGCCGCGCGCGAACCCGGCGAGCGTCATGCCCGACAGGCGCGCCGCGACGGCCGCGAGGTACGACGGCGCGCTCACCGCGACGACGGTCGTGAAACCGGCCGCCCACGCCTTCTGGACGATCTCGAAGCTGGCCCTCCCGCTCACGTAGAGCCCGAGGTCGACCGCGGGGAGGCGCTCATCGAGCAGCAGCCGGCCAACGACCTTGTCGACGGCGTTGTGGCGGCCGATGTCCTCGCGCACGAGCACGGTCTCGCCGGTTCGGTCGAAGGCAGCGGCGGCGTGCACCGCGCCGGTGGACGCGAACAGCTCTTGGCCGCCGGTCATCCGATCGGGGACGGCCGCCAGCACGTCGAGATCGAACGGCTCGTACGGCGGCAGGGCGTGGAGGCGCTCACGCAGGTCGTCGAGCGCGGTCGTCCCGCACATGCCGCACGACGAGGTGGTCGCGGTCAGGCGCGGCGTCGGCGTAGGCGCCACCCCACCGGTGTCGACGCCGACGACGTTGAACTCGCTCTCGACCCCCGACCCCGTCCCGCAGTACCGGCACGTCTGGACGGGGGCGCCGGCGAGCAGACCATCGGTGAAGCAGAGGCCGGCGGCGAGCTCGAAGTCGTGGCCGGGCGTGCGCATCGTCGTCGCCACCAAGGTGCCGTCCAGGTGGACCTCGAGCGGCTCCTCGACGATCAGGTGATCGGGTTCACGGCGCAGGTCGCCGCCCTCGTAGCGGTGCGTGAGCAGCTTCGCCGTCCGGCCTCTGGGCACCGGCTGACCCTATCGAGGGATCGAGTCGGCCAAGCAGGCCCAGCACCGCCGGCGTCGCGGCCGCTAGGCCGCAGGCGGCAACGACGACGCCGGAGGCGTGTCGGAGTCAGGGCAGGACTTTCGGGCCTGAGAAGCGAAAATGACAAGAACGGGCCATGCGCGTGGGAAGGTCGTGCCGGTCCACTTGCAGATGTTGCGCCGCTGTCTTGCCGTCGTGGTCGTCGGGGTCTTGCTCGGAACGCTTCCGGGCTCTGACGCGCGCGCCGACGTCCCGGTGCTCATGCTCGACGGGAAGGGCTTCGGCCACGGCGTCGGGTTGTCGCAATGGGGCGCGGAGCACCTGGCCCGCAACGGCCGCAGCGCCGCCGAGATCCTCGCCACCTTCTACCCGGGCACCTCGCTCGCGTCGAAGGGCGGCCAGGTCCGCGTCGCGGTGTTCACCAGCCCGAACGCCACCACCACGCTCCAATTCCCGAACGGCGGTGAGGTCCGCAGCTCGCTGAACGGCGCGCAGGCGACGGGCTTCCCCGTCCGCGTCGGCCCAAACGGCCGGGTCCGCATCACGTTCAACGGCTCCTACGTGGTCGAAGCGCTCGTCACCGGCCAGTCCGGCTCCGCCGCGCAGCGCTACGAGAGCAACGGCGACCAGACGTGCATCACGTTGGTGAGCTGCCCCACGACCACATCGACGACGACGCCAGGTGGTGGCGGCTGCATCATCTGCACCACGACGACGACGGCTCCGACGGCGACGACGACCCCGCTGCCCGGCGCGTCGACGACCACGTCGACCAGTGCGCCACCCGGCACCCCTCCTCCGCCGCCACCGCCGTCGTCGGGCGCGCCGGTGTGGGCGGTGCCGGCTGG
>CAZXLP010000206.1:0-2680 GCA_964642085.1 uncultured Anaerolineaceae bacterium | reverse complement strand
GGGGCGGCCTCCGGGGCTGGCGCGGGTCTGGACGCTCGCCGCCTGAATCCGCTGCGCTCACACGCCCTCCATAGCCAGCAACCTCAGTCCCGGTCGTCGGTCCCGCGGTTCTCCGTCACATCGGCTTCGCGCTGGCACACCGGGCAGCGCACCGGCTGCTTGCCCATGTAGTACCAGCGACGGCACACCTTGCAGTGGCCCCACAGCTCCACGCTCTTCCCACTCCCTCGCAGTTGATGCCGCAAGGACCAGACGGCGTGTCAGCCGCGAAGCGTAGCGGACCGGGCGGCGGAGGCGGCGACGTTCACGCAATCACCCCGCCGTGGCCCGCTCACTCCTCGGCGACCAGCTCCTCGCCTTCCACCACCGGCGCGATTGACGCGACCTTGGCGCCTTCCGACGGCTTCATCACGCGCACGCCCTGGGTGGACCGGCCGGTGGGCCGGATGTCCTTGACGTCCATGCGGATGATGGTGCCGAGGTCGGTGACCACGAAGATCTCCTGCTCGTAGGCCGCGACCAGCGCGCCGACCAGGCCGCCGCGCTCCTCGGTGAGATGGGCGGTCTTCACACCCCTGCCGCCACGCTTCTGCGCCGGGTAGCGCTCCAGCGGCGTGCGCTTGCCGTAGCCCTCCTCGGTCACCACCAGTAGCTGGCCGTCCTCGACGCACTTGGTCATGGACAGCACCTCGTCGCCGTCGCGCAGGTCCATGCCGATGACACCGCTGGTGTCGCGGCCCATCGGCCGGGCGTCGGTCTCCGGGAAGCGGATGGACATGGCCTTGCGCGACACCAGGATGATCTCGTCCTCGCCGCTGGTCACCGTGACACCGATGAGCTCGTCACCGTCGCGCAGGTTGATGGCGATCAGCACGCTGCGCGGCGAGTCGTACTCCTGGAGCGCGGTGCGCTTGACGATGCCGTTGCGCGTGGCGAACAGCAGGAAGCGGTCCCCCTCGAAGTCCTTGAGGTCCACCACCGCGGCGATGGTCTCCTCTGGCTGCAGGCTCAGGCCCTCCACGTTGGCGACGTAGGTGCCCCGCGCCGCGCGCTGCTTCTCCGGGATCTGCCAGGCCTTGATCCGGTACACGCGGCCCTGGTTGGTGAAGAACAGCAGCCAGTGGTGCGTGGTGGTCACGAACAAGTCGCGCACGATGTCGTCCTCGCGCAGCGCCGCGCCGGTGACGCCCTTGCCGCCGCGCTTCTGCGTGCGGTACTCGCTGACCTTGACGCGCTTGACGTAGCCCGCCTTGGTGAGCGTGACGACCACGTCCTCCTCGGCGATGAGATCTTCCATGTCGAAGTCGCCGTCGGCCGGCACGATCTTGCTCCGGCGCGCGTCGCCGAACTTGTCGCGCAGCTCCGCGAGCTCGTCGGTGATGATCGCGCGCACCTTGGCCGGGTCGTCCAGGATCCCCTGCAGTTCGGTGATGAGGCGCTGCAGCTCGGCGTACTCGTCCAGGATCTTCTGGCGCTCCAGCGCGGCCAGGCGGCGCAGCTGCATGTCAAGGATGGCCCGGGCCTGGATCTCGGACAGCCCGTAGCGCTCCCGCAGCTGGCCCAGCGCGGCGTCGGCGGACTCGGCCGCGCGGATCAGCGCGATGACATCGTCCAGGTGGTCCAGGGCGACAATCAAGCCCTCCAGGACGTGGGCGCGCTCCTGGGCCTTGCGCAGCCGGTAGCGGGTGCGCCGCGTGATGATGTCCACCTGATGGCGGATGTAGTGGCTGATGGAATCCTTCAGCGGCAGCGTGCGCGGCACGCCGTCCACCAGCGCCAGGTTGATGACCCCGAACGTGTCCTGGAGCTGGGTCATCTTGTACAGCTGATTGAGGATGACCTGCGGGTTCGCGTCGCGCTTGAGCTCGATGACCAGGCGCGTGCCCTTGCGGTTGGACTCGTCGCGCAGGTCGCGGATGCCCACGATGCGCTTCTCGCGCACCAGATCGGCGATCTTCATCGCCAGGTTGGCCTTGTTCACCTGGTAGGGCAGCTCCGTCACGACGATGCGGACGCCCAAGGCGCCCTCCTCGATCTCGCTCACCGCGCGCATGCGGATGGACCCGCGGCCCGTGGCGTAGGCGTCGCGGATGCCCTGCGTGCCCATGATCAGCGCGCCGGTCGGGAAGTCCGGCCCCGGCACCATCTGGAGCAGCTCCTCGAAGGACAGATCCGGGTTGTCCATCACGGCGATGACCGCCGTGGCCATCTCCACCAGGTTGTGCGGCGGCACGTTGGTGGCCATGCCCACGGCGATGCCGGAACTGCCGTTGACCAGCAGGTTCGGGAAGCGCGACGGCAGGACGGTGGGCTCTTCCTCCTGGCCGTCGTAGTTCTCGATGAACTCGACGGTCTCCTCATCGATGTCGCGCAGCAGCTCCATCGCCAGCGGCGACAGGCGGGCCTCCGTGTACCGCATCGCGGCCGCCGGGTCGCCGTCCACGGAGCCGAAGTTGCCGTGGCCGTCGATCAGCGGATAGCGGATCGCCCACGGCTGCGCCATGCGCACCAGGGCGTCATAGATCGACTGGTCCCCGTGGGGGTGGTACTTCTTCATCACGTCGCCGACCGCGGCCGCGGACTTGCGGTGCTGCGTGCCGGCGCGCATGCCGCCTTCGAACATCGCGAACAGGATCCGGCGGTGGACCGGCTTCAGCCCGTCGTTCACGTTCGGCAGGAC
>CAZXLP010000205.1:0-2746 GCA_964642085.1 uncultured Anaerolineaceae bacterium | reverse complement strand
CGTCGAGGTGACCAAGATGCCGGGCAAGGAGGACTTCATCCTCACCGGCCAGCTGGGCGAGGTCATGCGCGAGTCGGCTCGTGCCGGGTTGTCCTGGATCCGCGCCCACGCCGACGAGCTGGGCATCGATCGTGAGATGTTCGAGAAGAACACGCTCCACATCCACGTGCCGGCCGGCGCGATTCCCAAGGACGGACCGTCGGCGGGCATCACGATGGCCCTGGCCATGGTCAGCGCCTTCACCGGAATTCCGGTCAAAAAGGACGTCGCCATGACCGGCGAGATCACGCTGCGTGGTCGCGTTCTGCCGATCGGCGGATTGAAGAGCAAGATCCTCGCCGCGCACCTTTCAGGCGCGGGCGCGGTCATCCTGCCGCTCAAGAACCAGAAGGACCTGATCGACATCCCTCAGGAGATCCGCAAGCAGGTCAAGCTGGTACTCGTCGACTCGATGGACCAGGTGCTGGAGCATGCGCTGATACGCGTGCCCAAGCGCCTGGAGGCCAAGCCTGCCGAGGTCGTCGAGAAGGGCGAGCCGATCGACGAGGTGTCTCCGGCGGCACCGGACAAGATCCGTCGCGGCTTCCCGGGGGCTGACCAGCCACCGGCAATAGCGGCACCCGCCCACGAGGCCGGCCTCGGCGGTTGATTCCGCGGGCCCACAATGGCCGGTGTGGAATACCGGGACTACTACGCGACGCTGGGCGTGCCGCGCACAGCCAGCGCGGCCGACATCAAGAAAGCCTTTCGCAAGCTTGCCCGGAAGCACCACCCCGACGTAAACAAGGGCGACGCCGCCGCTGAGACGCTGTTCAAGGAGGTCAGCGAGGCCAACGAGGTTCTCTCCGATCCCGAGAAGCGGAAGCTGTACGACCAGCTTGGCGCCAACTGGCAGGCTTACCAGGGCGCCGGCGCCGGCTCGGGTCAACCCGGTAATCCGTTTGCCGATTTCCAGGGCTTTGGGGCAAGCGGACCAGGCGTCCGATACGAGTTCCGCGGCAACACCGAGGATCTGGCCGGGTTCAGCGATTTCTTCCGCACGTTCTTCAGCAGCGCCGGCGGATCCGGCTCACCTTTCGGGGCAGCCGACTTTGGCGAGTTCGCCGACGCCGGTCGCAGCACCCGGACACAGAGTCGCGTCCGGACCGGAAGCCTGGAGGACCTCCTGGCCGGAATGGGCGCTGCCCAGCCTCGCCCGGGCAGCGGCCGAAGCGTGGCGCGTCCGCGATATGACGCCGAGGCAGAGGCCACCCTCGAAGAAGTGGCTACCGGCACCAAGCGACTGCTCGAGCTCGACGGGAAGCGAATCGAGGTCAGCATTCCGGCTGGAGTCAGCGATGGCCAGCGGATCCGGTTCGCCGGCGTCACGGCGGACAAGGCAGACGTCTACGTTCGCGTCACCGTCAAGCCCCATCCAACGTTCACGCGCAAGGGTGCAGATCTTCATCGTGAGCTACCTCTGACGTTGCGCGAGGCGCTCCTCGGCGCAGAGGTCCAGGTTCAGACCCTGACCGGCCGCGTACTGCTGCGGATTCCGCCCGAGACGCAGAACGGCCGGGTCTTCCGGCTGGCCGGCAAGGGCCTGCCGAAGTTCCGCGGTGAGGGCCGCGGCAACCTGTTCGTGAAGACACGAGTGGTGCTGCCGACCGGCCTGTCAGCCGAGGCAAAAGCCGCGGCGGAGCGCTTCCTCGATCTCGTGGATCAGCCGGACCCACGCTAATAGGTCGTCGGCGGGTTCGTTATCGCCGCAGCCGCGAGGTTGTTCGTCGCTTTCATCGCGCCCTCGCCGGGTCGGCAGGGTCGCCCTCGGGCCCTTACCGGCGGCTCGTTCTGCATTGCATGCGAGCTCGCGGCGATGACAGGGCGCCTGATAAGGAGGTAACGGGTCTATTTGGGGTAAGTGGGTCTTAGGTTCGCGCTTGGAGCACTAAGTGCGGTCCAGCGCCAAAGCGCGAGGCCCAAACCGTGTCGCCACGCTCGGGTTGCGAGTGAGCGCGTCTCCAGAAGGTCTGATGGCCGCGAGAACCGACTTAGCGTTCGACTGTGAGGCGTAAGACCAAAACGACCCACCTCTCTTATGGAACCATCATTGACGTTGGCAACACACTTGACAATAATGTTGTCAACTTTGACTCGCACTGGGACACGGCAATGGACACCAGGGACACACTGAACACATGAAGCTCGATAGATACACGGAGAAGGCGCAGGAGGCGATCGTCGCTGCCCAGCGCCTCGCAACCGACGCCGACAGCCCCGTCCTGGACGCCGAGCACATCCTCGCCGCGCTGCTCCAGGATTCCGACGGAGTTCCTGCCGTGACGCTGCGCCAGCTCGGCGCCGACCCGGCCCAGGTCAACGTCGAGCTCGCGGCGGTCCTGTCGCGCCGCGCCAAGATCAAGGGCGGCAGCCTGAGCCTCGATGCGCGTGCGCGCGAACTGCTCGAGCGCGCTGAGAACGAGGCCAAGCGGCTTCAGGACGAGTACGTTTCGACCGAACATCTCCTGCTCGCTGCGGCCGAATCAGGCGGCGATGCGCAGCGCATCCTCGAAGCCGCCGGGGCGAACCATGAGCAGATCCTCAAGGCGCTCCAATCGGTTCGTGGCGGCCAGCGTGTCACCAGCCAGAACCCCGAGAGCACCTACCAGGCCCTGGAGAAGTACGGCCGTGACCTGACGGTAGCGGCACGCGAGGGCAAGCTCGATCCGGTCATCGGCCGTGACGAGGAGATTCGCCGAGTCATCCA
>CAZXLP010000204.1:0-2751 GCA_964642085.1 uncultured Anaerolineaceae bacterium | reverse complement strand
GGGCCCCCGAATCGTTGAAGTAGTACTCGCGCGTGACCTCGTGCCCGACCGCCTCGAGCACGCGACAGAGGAGGTCGCCGACGAAGGCGCCACGGGCGTTCCCGACCGTCAGCGGACCGGTCGGGTTGGCGGAGACGAACTCGACGTTGATCTTGTGTGGCTGTTCGACGCGCTCGGCGCCGTATGTGGCCTCGTTGGCCCGGATGTCGTCGACCGACCGTTCGACATGTCTCGGCGTCAGCCAGACATTGACGAAGCCCGGGCCGGCGGCTTCGGCACGCTCGAGAAGATGATCGTCCGGGCCCGCTCCGAGCGCGCCGATCAAGGCATCGGCGACGTGCCGCGGCGGCTTCCGCAGCGGGCCGGCCAGCTTCAGGGCGAGGTTGGTGGAGAAGTCGCCGTGCTCCGGCTGTTGCGGCCGCGCGACCTCGATCGCTGGCGTCGTAGCGCTGTCCGGAACAGGCAGAGCTCCGGTGCCCTGGGCTGTATCGAGCGCCGCGCGCAGTCGCTGCTCGACGAGGTCGCGGATTGTGGCCATCCGCGGGAGCCTAGCGGATGTCGGCCGTCATCCCTGGTTCGGCAAATTCGATTTCCTCGCCAAACACTGAGTGCGCGGCTTCGAGCATCCTGGGCCGATCGTTCCGGTCCAGGACGTGCGTCAGGATGAGCCGCGCAACCGAGCCCTGGTCGGCCACCGACGCGGCCTCCCCCGCGGTCAGGTGAATCCCGGAAACGTCGCGATCAGTGCCGAACGCGGCCTCGCACAGCAGCGTGTCACCCGGGCGGATGAGCGGCAGCAGGTCGTCGGCAACGCCACAGTCGCCTGAGTAGACGAGACCGGTGCCCTGGCCGTCGGCAGGCGCCACGCGAAACGCGAACGAATCAGGGATGTGCGCCACCCGCGCGCCCTCGATCTGCAAGTCGCCTACACGAAATGTGTCAGCCTCGAGCGGGCCGCCGTCGAGGTCACCGAAGAAGTCGCCGGTGGCCTGAAAGACTTCAAAACGCGACCGCAACTGCGGGGGTCCGTACAGGCGCGGTCCGCGCCCACCGCGTTCGAACCTGACGAAATGGCGCAGCGGGATCAGGTCGACGCAATGGTCGGCATGGAGATGGCTTATGGCGATAGCGCTGACGGTCGACGGATCGCGGTAGCGCCAGAGCTCTGAGAATGAGCCTTGGCCGAAATCGAGCACGATTGTCGTGTTTCCATGCTCGACCATGTAGCACGACGACGAGCGACCGGGTTGGCTCGTGTATGCCGGAGCGCATCCGACGACGGTCAGCTTCACCTCGTCGCCCCTGCGGCGACGAGGTGACTCAAGGCGAGCCAGGCCTCGTCGACGCGCTCGCAGACTTCAGCCAGCGTCCTAGCGACGAGCGTACCGGGTGGCGGAGCGTCGTTGACGATGATGCCCCACGGGCCGCGCTTGAGCCACACGGGTCGCATGCCCGCAGCCGCCGAAGGCAGGACGTCGTTGTCGAGCCGGTCACCGACGTGCGCCACGTTGCCGGGATCCGGATCGCCCATCAGACGCAGCGCCGCGGCGAAGAACCGCGGATCCGGTTTGTTCGCGCCCAGCTCGTCGCTCATCGCCATCACGTCGACCTCGACGCCCAATGCGAGAAGCTCGGCCGTCCTCTCTGCCGGCTGGTTGGCGACGATTGCGACGCGGTAGCCCATTTGGCGCAGCCGGCTCAGGGTCGGCAGGGCGTCGGAATAGAGGTCGGTCGCCCGAAACGGGCCCGTCATCGCGCTGAATTCCGGCAACAGCGACTGCCAATCCGGCCGGCCGAAGACGTCGAAGACCTCCCAGTGCTGGCCGCCACGGGCGATGACGGCGCCGCAGACCGCCATGAACGTGAGGTGCGGGACTCCGAGTAGGTCAGCCCAGGCGCTCCAGAATCGGGTTTCGTCGATGAGCGTCTCGCCTACGTCCAGGCAGACCCAGCGCTCCCCGGCCGCCGCTTGCGGCATCAGATCAGTCGAAGCTCGCGGCCCACCGTGCCGAATGCGTCGAGGCAGGTCTGGAGATCGTCGCGCGAATGCTCGCTGCTGACGATCGTGCGGATGCGCGCCTTGTCCAATGCGACGGTCGGGAAGACCACCGCCTGGGCGAACACGCCGAGTTCGAACATCCGCTCGCTCATCCGCGCCGCGACTGCCGATTCACCAACGATGACAGGCGTGATCGGGGTCTCAGAGACACCGGTGTTGAAGCCGAGCTCCGACAGGCCGTGCTTGAAGAAGCGGGTGTTTTCCCACAGGCGCTCGATCCGCTCCGGCTCCTGCTCCAGCACGTCGATCGCAGCCAGGCACGCCGCGGCGACGGCCGGCGGATGCGACGTCGAGAACAGGAAGGGTCGCGAGCGCTGGATCAGGAAGTCGCGCAGGTGCTGACGGCCTGCGACGTAGCCGCCCAGGACGCCGACCGCCTTGGACAGCGTCCCGACCTGGATGTCGACCCGGCCGTGGACGTCGAAGTGATCGATGGTTCCGCGACCGTTGCGGCCGAGGACTCCTGAGGCGTGCGCGTCATCGACCATCACGGCTGCCTCGTACCGCTCGGCCACCTCGCAGATGCCGGGGAGCGGCGCGATGTCGCCGTCCATCGAGAAGACGCCGTCGGTGATGACCAGGATCGCCCGATACGCCCCCTTGGCGCCGCCGCTGGCGCGCGCCTCGCGCAGGACCTTCTCCAGGCCATCAACGTCGCGGTGCGGGAAGACGGCCCGCGAGGCCTTAGACAG
>CAZXLP010000203.1:0-2765 GCA_964642085.1 uncultured Anaerolineaceae bacterium | reverse complement strand
ACAACGTCGGGCGTGCCTACGCCGCGTTCGCGGCAGACATCGAAGACGGGACGCATACCGTGCCCGACTTCGCCGACGCCGTCCGACGCCACGAGCTCATCGCGGCCATCGAGAGGTCCGCGGCACTCGGGGAACGTGTGAAGCTGTTGCCCGCGCGCCTCGCTACCGCTTCGCGGTCCCTGTCCTCAGGCCCGTGACGTGATCCTGTACTGATGCTCCGGCCGCCCCGGCGAGCCGTACTGGAGCGTTAGCTCGACGAGTCCGGCGCGAGCCAGGTGGTCCAGGTACCGCCGGGCCGTCACCCGGCTGAGCCCGGCGACGCGAGCCACCTCGGAGGCGGGGACCGGTGCGCTGCGCTCCCGTAGCGCGTCGAGCACGATCTGGCGTGTGGCCGACGAGAGTCCCTTCGGCAGCTCATCGTCGCGCCGCCCCGCCGTGTGGAGGGCATCCGCATCGGCCTGGCTCGCTTCCGAGACGTTGCGCAGGCGGTTCGCGACAGCCGCATACGACTCCAGCCGCTCTCGAAGCGCCGCGAACGTGAACGGCTTGATCAGGTAGTGGATCGAGCCGCCGTGGACCGCCGCGCGCAGCGTCGCGACGTCCTTCGCGGCGGTGATCACGATGACATCGACCGAGAGGCGCTGCTCCCGGATCCGGCGGAGGACGTCGAGCCCGGACATGTCCGGGAGGTAGATGTCGAGGAGGAGGAGGTCGGGTCGGAGGCGACCGGTCAGCTCGAGTGCTTCCGCCCCCGTCCGGGCGACGCCGACGGCCTCGAACCCGGCCACCTGCTCGAGGTACAGGCGATGGATCTCCGCGACGCGAAAGTCGTCGTCAACGACCACGGTCCGGATCACTTGCGGCTCCCGGCGAGGTCAGGCGCGCGGTCGACGACGTTGCTGCGGTCACCCCGAACCGGGGCGTTCGGAAGCCGGACCGAGAACACCGCGCCCGGCTCGTTCGTCACCCTGATCTCGCCCCCGAGCCGCCGGACCACCTGCGAGACGAGCGCGAGCCCCAGTCCTCGCATCGGCTGGGCGCTCGTTTCCTTGGTCGTGAACCCTTCCTCGAAGATCCGCTCACGTGCCGCCTCCTCGATCCCGGGCCCGCTGTCGGCGACGCGGAGGTGGATGCTGTCGCCCTCCGCCCGAACCGCGACCTCGACCCAGCGGTCGCCCGACGCGGCGCTGGAGGCGACCGCATCGAGGGCGTTGTCGACGAGGTTGCCGACGATGGTCACCAGGTCGCGGACGTTTGCGAGTTCCGACGCCACGAGCGTGTCGTCGGAGATCCGGAGGGAGATGCCTCGCTCGGAGGCGACGACGGCCTTCGCCAGCAGGAGAGCGCCGAGGGTCGGATCGCCGATCCGTCCGAGCAGCATCTCGACAAGCTCCTGATGCGTCGTCCCGTCCTCCGTGCTCAGTGAGATGGCTTCCCTCTGGCGACCGAGCTCGACAAGGCCGACGATCGTGTGCAGCCGGTTCGTGAACTCGTGCGCCTGGGCCCGGAGCGCGTCGGTGACGGTGCGAACGCCATCGAGCTCGCGCGTGACCTCGGCCAGCTCCGTCCGGTCGCGGAACGAGACGACGGCGCCCGTCACCTGGCCGCGGACGTAGACCGGCATCCGGTTCACGACCAGGACGCGGCCTTCGGTCACGACGAGCAGGTCCGGACGGTCGAGATCGCCCACCAACACCTCGCGGATCCGCCCCGCAGGGATCACCTCCGTCAGCGGGCGGCCGACCGCATCCGGTTCGAGGGCGAGAAGGCGACGCGCCTCGTCATTCACGAGCGTCAGGCGCCCTTCCAGGTCGACCGCGACGATCCCCTCGCGGATGCCGTGTAGGACGGCCTCGCGCTGCTCCAGCAGGCTGGCGATCTCAGCCGGCTCCAACCCGAACGTCTGGCGCCGGAGGTGCCGGGCCAGCAGCAGCGAGGCGATCGTGCCGAGCGCGAGCGCACCTGCGAGGTACGCCCCGAGCGTGACAAGCTGAGCCCAGAGCTCCGAGCCGAGCTGCTCCTGGAGGAACCCGACCGAGACCATCCCTACGACATTGCCCGCCTCGTCGCGGATCGGGACCTTGCCGCGGACTGACACCCCCAGCGTCCCCTCCTGCGTCCCGGACCAGCGCTCGCCGCGGAGAGCGGGTTCGGGGTCGGTCGAGACGCGCTCGCCGATCCGCTCCGTATTGGGGTGCGTGAAGCGGATGCCCTGGTCGTCGGTGACGACGATGAATGTCGCCCCGGTTGCGGTCCGGATGCGCTCGGCGAGCGGCTGGAGGATGCCGTCGCGATCGTCGGCGAGCACCGCATCGCGCACTTCGGGCAGGGCGGCCACGGCGTCCGCCACGGCGAGCGACCGCTCCGCGTACGAGCGATCGAGCTGCGTGCGCGCGAGCGTCATCGACGCCACGGCCCCCGCGGCCACGACGATGATCACGATGCCGACCTGGAGTGCCAGGATTCGCGACGCGAGGGTGAAGCGAGGTCGCACGACGCCCTCCGGTGTCGCGCCATCTTAGGGTTCGGACGAGTTTGGGTCCCCACCCGGGTGGCACGACCACAATGACCACAACGACCGTTGCCTTCGCAACGACCGCAAGACTCGACGCGGTTCGACACCGAGTCGAGGATCGCCCGCAACCCCGCGGCAACGCAGGGGGACGCACAGGAGGAGGAATCCGTGGGCGACTTCGATTCGTATCGGATCCATCTGGGCGCGACCCGACGCCTTGCGGTCGGCGCCCTGGCCTTCGCGCTTGCCG
>CAZXLP010000202.1:0-2766 GCA_964642085.1 uncultured Anaerolineaceae bacterium | reverse complement strand
CTGCTGTGCCCCTGCCACCAGTCGACCTTCGACGTGCTCGACGGCGCGCGCCCCGTCTTCGGGCCCGCTGCTCGGTCGCTCCCGCAGCTGCCGCTCGCCGTCGACGACGAGGGCTACCTGATCGCAACGGATGACTTCTCCGGCCCGGTCGGTCCTGGCTTCTGGGATCGGGGCAGGTGATGGTCACGCACCGGCTCGCGCGCTGGGTCGACGACCGGGTCGGCGCCGCCGGGTTCGTCCGCACCGCGCTGAACAAGGTGTTCCCCGACCACTGGTCGTTCCTCGTCGGAGAGCTCGCGCTGTACTGCTTCACGATCTTGCTGCTAACCGGGACCTACCTCACGTTCTTCTTCGACCCCAGCCAGCACGATGTGGTGTACCGCGGCAGCTACGGCCCGCTGCAGGGCGTCCACATGACCGAGGCCTACCGATCGGCGCTCGACCTCAGCTTCGACGTGCGCGCCGGGCTGGTGATGCGCCAGGTCCATCACTGGGCTGCGCTCCTGTTCGTCGCCGCGATCGTCGTGCACCTCGCGCGGGTCTTCTTCACCGGCGCGTTCCGCAGGCCGCGCGAGCTCAACTGGATGATCGGCGTGACGCTGCTGATCCTCGCCATCTTCAACGGGTTCGCGGGCTACTCGCTGCTCGACGACCAGCTGTCGGGGACCGGCCTGCGCATCGCCTACTCGATCGCGCTCTCGATCCCGGTCATCGGGACGTGGCTGACGTCGCTGCTGTTCGGCGGCGAGTTCCCCGGCCCCGACATCATCAGCCGGCTCTACGTCATCCACATCCTTCTGGTCCCGGCGCTCATCGTCGCGCTGCTCACCGCCCACCTCGCGCTGATCGTGCGCCACAAGCACACCCACTTCCCCGGTCCCGATCGCCGCGAGGACAACGTCGTCGGCGAGCGGTTGTGGCCGACGTACGCGGCGAAGGCGATCGGGCTGCTCTTCCTCACCTCGTCAGTCGTCTGCGCGCTCGGCGGCCTCTTCCAGATCAACCCGATCTGGATCTACGGCCCATTCGACCCCGCCGAGGTGAGCGCCGCGAGCCAGCCGGACTGGTACATGGGATGGCTTGATGGCGCGCTGCGGATCATGCCCGGCTGGGAGATCCGGGCCTTCGGCTTCGAGATCCCCAACCCGTTCTTCCCCGCGGTGCTTCTGGCCGGGCTCACGTTCGGGCTCCTCTACGCATGGCCGCTGCTCGAGGCGCGGGTCACCGGCGACGGCGCCGAGCACCACCTCGCCGACCGCCCCCGCCAGCGCCCGGTGCGAACCGCGCTCGGCGTGGCCACGCTCACCTTCTACGGCATCCTCTTCCTTGGCGGCGCGGCCGACGTCCTGTCGGTCACGTTCGGTCTCTCGGTCAACGCGGTGCTCTGGACGTTCCGCTTCGCCGTGTTCGTCGCGCCGCCGCTGGCGGCGTGGGCGACCTACAGGCTCTGCCGCGAGCTGTCCGCTCGCGATGGGGTGCCGACGCAGTCGCGAGTGCGGTTCGGGGAGATCGTGGGCCGGCTCAGTCGCGGCGGCGCGACTGGCGCGCGAACCCGATGACCGACGCGACGAGCACGAGCGCGCCCGGCACGAGGAACCACGTGCCGAGGAGCAGCCCGTTCAGCAGGAGGACCGAGGCCACACCGATGCAGAAGGGCCAGACGCTCGCCCCTGGCAGGTAGGGCTCGCCTTCTCCGCCCGCATCCCCCGCGCCCGGCTCGTCCTCGGGGTGGAGGCCGACGTACCAGCCGACGAGCGCGACCAGCGCGGTCGCGAGCACCAGCATCGTCGTGCCGGCGTGCTCGTAGGACGTGAACCAGTAGATGCCCGCGAGCGCGGCGATGCCGCCACCGATCGCGAGGAACACGCGCCGCTGCACGCCGCTGTCAGTCATGGTGGACGTCCCACACCGGGCGGTTGGAGCGGATCGGCACGAGCTCGCCCGCGAAGTTGTGGACCGGCGGCGGCGAGGACGTCGACCACTCGAGCGTGTGGCCGCCCCATGGGTCGTCGCCCGCCACCGGCCCGCGTCGCAACGCCCGCCAGACGTTCCACAGGAACGGGAGCGTGGAGGCGCCGAGCAGCGCCGCGCCGACGGTGGAGAGCTGGTTGAGGCCGGTGAAGCCGTCGCCGGCGCGGTAGTCGGCGACTCGCCGCGGCATCCCCTCGAGCCCGAGGATGTGCTGCACGAAGAACGTGAGGTGGAAACCGACGAGCGTCATCCAGAACTGGACCTTGCCGAGTCGTTCGTCGAGCAGCCGGCCGGTGACCTTCGGGAACCAGTAGTAGATGCCGGCGTAGAGCGCGAACACCGATCCGCCGAACAGCACGTAGTGCATGTGGGCGACGACGAAGTAGCTGTCGTGGACGTGGAAGTCGATCGGCGCCGACGCCATCATCACGCCGGTCACGCCGCCCAGCAGGAACGTGAACAGGAAACCGCAGGCGAAGAGCATCGCGGTCGGGAAGGTGATCTGGCCGCCCCACATCGTGCCGATCCAGTTGAAGATCTTCACCCCGGTGGGCACCGCGATGAGCATCGACATACCTGTGAAGAAGGGCAGCAGCACCGCGCCGGTGGTGAACATGTGATGCGCCCAGACGCCGACCGACAGCGCGGCGATGGCGAGCGTCGCGAAGACGATGCCTGCGTACCCGAACACCGGACGCCGCGAGAAGACCGGCAGCACCTCGGTGATCACGCCGAAGTAGGGCAGCACGAGGATGTACACCTCGGGGTGGCCGAAGAACCAGAACAGGTGCTGCC
>CAZXLP010000201.1:0-2779 GCA_964642085.1 uncultured Anaerolineaceae bacterium | reverse complement strand
TATTGGCCCGGGTGGCCGAAGATCTCCTCACGGCCACGGATGAGCGCGTGCTCCTGGAAAGTGCGATCGCGCTCCTCGGTGACTCCTTCGGCTACGGGATGCGCTACGTCCTCCTGTACGACGCGACGCGCGGCGATCTCTACTTCCAGGTCGGCGCAGGACCGCGGTCGGACGACGCCCGCGGCTTTCGCACGAAGCTCGGCGTCGGTCTCACCGGGACCGCAGCCGCCACGCGCGAGATCGTGAATGTCGGCGACGTCAGCGCGGACCCACGATTCATCGCTACCACCGATTGCGTATCCGAGATCTGCGTACCGCTGCTCTCCGGTGCCGACCTCATCGGCGTCCTGTCCATCCAGAGCCCGGAGCGACACGCCTTCGCGCCGGATGATGAACGTCTGCTCTCGGCGTTCGCAACGCTGTGCGCGCTCGCGATCGGGCGAGTGCGTGCCGATGCACGCATGCGGAACTACGTCGCCGAGATGCAGGCCGTTTCCGACGTCGCGCGCGTCGCGACGAAGCTGCAGCTGACGCCCACGATCGAGGCTGCCGTCTCCGCGTTCCAGCGGATCACGACGAGCGACTCGACGGCGATCTACCTCTGGGACGAGACGCGACTGCGCCTACGCGCGAGCGCACTCGTGTACGAGCCGCGCTTCTATCCCCGGGACTACCGGCAGAACGTGTTCGCGCGCGAGCTCGCGCTTGGTGAGGGCATGGTCGGATGGGCAGCGCTCCATCGCGAGCCGGTCCTGATCGACGACGTCGCTAAGGATCCTCGCCCGACGATGGTCGCGGGTGTCTCGCTCGAGTCGAAAGCTGCGATCGTCATTCCGCTCGTCGCGGATGACCGGCTGCTTGGCGTGATCCGAGCGGTGAAGATGGGCGCCGGCACGTATACGCCGGATCACTTCCGGCTCGCCAAGACGATCGCCGACCAGACGGTCCTCACGATCGCAGCCACTCGCGCCTACGAACGCGCGGAGAAGCTCGCCCTGACCGACGAGCTCACGGGTCTCTACAACGCGCGTCACTTCCACGAGAGGCTGGGCGAGGAGACATCTCGCGCGGTTCGACACGAGCGCAGCCTCGTGCTGCTCCTGCTCGATGCGGATGGCCTGAAGCTCGTCAACGACCGCTTCGGTCACCAGGAAGGTGACCGACTCCTGCAGCACGTCGCGGCGTTGCTGCGGCGCGAGGCGCGCACAAGCGACGTCATCGCGCGCGTCGGTGGTGACGAGTTCGCGGTGATCCAGCCCGAGACCGAGGTGGCGGGCGGCCTGATCGCGGCGGAACGGATCCGCTCGACGATGCGCTCGGAGCCGTACGCCACGATCGCGGGAGACACGCCACCCACGAGCCTGTCGATCGGACTCTCAGGCGTTCCCGAACACGCGAAATCGAGCGCCGACCTTTTCAGATCGGCAGACAGCGCTCTGTACGAGTCCAAGCGGGCCGGCAAAGATCGCACGACCATCGCGACCGCCGTGGTGCCCGCGTAGAATGAGGTCTCTAGCCCAGGTGGTGTAACGGCAGCCACGCGAGTTCGAGGGGCTCGTGTCCGAAAGGACGTGCGGGTTCAAGTCCCGCCCTGGGCACAGACGCCGTCCGGATCAAACCTTCACCCTCGCCCACGCGCCGCTCCTGAACCGCAGCGCCAGCAGCGCCGCGCGCACGAAGTAATCGATCGTGACCCCGAGCCAGATGCCCGTGAGGCCCAGGCCGAGCGGGAACGCGAGGACATACGCGAGGGGCAGCCGGACCAGGAACCAGTTCACGAGCGACACGATGAGCGGGTAGCGCGTGTCTCCGGCGCCGCGTAGCGCACCGCCGAGCGCGAAGATCACTGCCTGCGCCGGCTGACCGATGCCGACGACCGCCAGCGCACCGATGCCTGCGATCACGACCGCCCCAGAGACCGTGAAGATGCCGAGCAACATGCTCGGCAGCAGGAGGAAAGCCAGCCCTGCGGCGGTCGCCCATACCAGCGCCATGCCCGCGGCGGCCCAGCCGGCGCGTCGCGCGCGCTCCGGATCGCGCATGCCAAGAGCCTGACCCACGAGCGCGCTCGCGGCCATCGAGAACCCGATGCACGGGAAGAATGAGAAGGTCTCGATCTGGCTGATGATCTGATGCGCCGCGACGTCCTCCGTGCTCAGACGGAACACGAGGCCGGATAGGGCGAGGATCCCGAAGCTGAAGGTCGCGCTCTCCACCGCGGACGGCAGGCTGATCCCGAACAGCAGCCGGATCGTCGGGCGACTCAGATGCCACGGTCCGCCGGCGATGCTGAGACCAGCGACGCCGCGCCACAGCAGCGTGAGCATCGCGCACATCCCGAGCACCCATGCGATCGACGACGCGTACGCCGAGCCCATCGGCCCGATCCGAAGCACGTTGATGAAGAGATACGCGAGGGTGACGCTCACGACGATACCGGCGATGCTGAGGTACATCGGCGTGCGCGTATCGCCGGCGGCGCGCATCGCCGAAGTGCCGATGAGCCAGACCGTGGCGGCGCCATTCGCCGCGCCGACGACCGCGAGGAACGGGGCGCCGATCGCGACGATCTCCTCATTCGCGCCGAGCAGCCGCAGCAGCGGTGCGGAGAACAGCACGAAGAACGCGCCGAAGAGCACGCCGGCGATCGCGCCAAGCAGCAGCGACTGCCGCGTCGCATCCGCCGCTTCGGCCGCGCGCCCCTCGCCCATGCGCCGGCTCACCACCGCGATCGTTCCGATGGCGAGCGAGCGCCACACCGGGAACATGAGAAAGAGGA
>CAZXLP010000200.1:0-2783 GCA_964642085.1 uncultured Anaerolineaceae bacterium | reverse complement strand
ATGCCGGGCCATAGATTCCGTAGCTCGCCGATAGCGTCGCCGCAAGCACGAGGCGTGCCTCGAACGCGGCCGCACCGCCAGTCTGGAGGTCGGCGTGGAGGATGTCGGGCGTGTTCGGCCAGGCATTCGGTCGAAAGAACTCGTTCACCACAGGTGAGGTCAGCTCGGTGAAGTACTCGGCCAGCTCAGCGGCGGTGTTGCGCCACGTGAAGTACGTGTAGGACTGGCTGAACCCGAGCTTGGCGAGCCGGTACATCACCTTCGGGCGGGTGAACGCCTCGGCCAGGAAGAGCACGTCGGGATGGTCGCGCTTGATGTCGTTGATCGCCCACTCCCAGAACGCGAAGGCCTTGGTATGCGGGTTGTCGACACGGAAGATGCGCACGCCCTGGCCGATCCAGAAGCGGAAGACGCCGGCGAGCGCGTCCCACAGCGCGCGCCAATCGCGGCTCTCGAAATCGAACGGGTAGATGTCCTGGTATTTCTTGGGCGGGTTCTCGGCGTACTGGATGGTTCCGTCGGGTCGGGCGCGGAACCACTCGGGGTGCTCCTTTACCCAGGGGTGGTCGGGCGATGCCTGGAAGGCGACGTCGAGCGCGACCTCGATCCCCCTTTTGTTGGCCTCGACGACGAGCGCGCGGAAGTCCTCGAGCGTACCCAGGTCGTGATGGACCGCAGTGTGCCCGCCCTCGGGCCCGCCGATCGCCCACGGCACACCCGGGTCGTCCGGATTGGTAGATGGCGTGTTGTTGGGCCCTTTCCTGAACTGCCGGCCTATGGGACTGATCGGCGGCATGTACAGCACGTCGAACCCGAGGTCCTCCACGTAGGGAAGCCGCGCGATCACGTCCTGGAAGGTGCCGTGCCGCTTTGGGTCTGGCGAGGCTGAGCGTGGGAACAGCTCGTACCAAGCCGAGAACCTCGCTCGTTCCGGATCAACGGTGACCGCAAGCGGACGCTCCAGAGTGGTCTCCAGGCTCCGGTCCGGATACTTTTCGACGGTCGAATCGAGCTCGTCGCCAAGCGCGTGTTCGGCAGTCAAAGCCGCCCCGGCCTTGCGAAGCGACGTCGCATCCGGTCCCTGCGCGCGTTCAGCCGTTGCTTCAACCAGGGCACCGCCGATCCGCAAGTCCACGGAGACATCCTGGCCGGCATCGACCCGCTTCTTCAGATCATGCCGCCATGTCTCCCAGTGATCTACCCACGCCGAGACTGAGTACTCGTAGCGCCCGACGTTCTCGAGTGGGAAGGAGGCGCGCCAGCGGTCGTTGCCAAATGGCTCCATCTCCGACTCCTGCCACACCTCGTCATCTCCGCCGCACCATCGGAGGACGACGCGGATCTCATCGTGACCGTCGGTGAAGGCGTCGGCCTCGACGCTGAACGCGTCGCCGACAACACGCTTGACCGGAAAACGACCAGCATCGACCTGCGGCGTGACGTCCTCGATAACGACCCGTTGCCGGCCGTCGCTGGGCTCCTGGCTCACTTACGGCGAGTCTTGCTGGCCGGAGGCTTGGACGGTTTAGCAGCAGCTTTGATCGCCCGTTGCGGCGCGGTCCGGCTGGGCTTCCGAGTGGACGCCTTTTTGGGAGCAGCCACCAGCGTCTTCTCAAACAGGTCGAGGCTGTAGCCCGCCTTCTCGGCGGCACGCCGCAGGGTGGTCGGCCGCGGCAGCGCGAGCACATCGACCGCCTTCTCGAAGCGGTCCCTGTCGAACCAGGTGGCGCCAGCGTGCTCGTTGACGCCGATCGCTCGGCGGAATCGCTCGTCGCGCAGCAACTCGCGCGGCTTGCCACCCGCGCCGAGGTCCAGGAGGATTGCGAACAGATCCGCGTCTGGCCACACCCGATCGACCGACCACTCGTAAATCCAGCGCCCCCTCGCAATGTCCAGCCGATGCTTGGCCAGGAGGGCCTCGATGGCGCGAGCCGCAGCCAGGGCATCCGGTTTCTCTTGAGGCGGCGGAGTCTCGAAGTCGGTTACCGCGATGAGCTCGGCGGCCGCGCGAACGGCCTCCTCGACACGTCCCTCGCGCAGGGCGCTGTGCAGCGGCGCGAGCCTCAGCTCTGTCATCGCCTCCTCGAGAGAGAGCACTCCCCTGCCCGCCAGGTATGCAGCCAGCCGGCCGTAGCGGTCGTCGGAGTCGTGGACGTCGTACATCTCCGCAAACACGTGGCATGTGTAGCCGCCGAGCTCCAGGTACAGGCCCTTCGCGGCCAACTCGGCGTGGCTGCGCAGGTAAAGGAGGTCAGTGCGGCCATCGCGCATGACCAGGTAATCGTCGCTGCCGCCGCCCAGCAATAACCCATCGGCCAGGCTTCGTCCGGTCACCGCCGCGGTCTTTATCCAACCTGCCGTGTCTGCGAATCGATTGTTGTAGACGACCAGGGACCGCGTGCCCTCGCGGCGATTCGAGAACGCGAAGACGTCCTCGTTGACCGACCCATCCGCGGAGAAGAAGTCGTACAGCGCGAATTCGTCGACCTCGGCGAACAGCGCCCGCCGATGCAGCAGCGGGAAGATTTCGCGCTCGTGGCGCAGGATCAGGTCCGCATCGGGGGACTCGTCCAGATACGCTCGCCGGTATTCCATTCCATAGCGCTCGGCGAAGCCCTCGATCTGGCCGTGGCCGAACATTGGTAGCCCGGGCATGGTCGCCAGGACCGTCGCAACGCCGAAATACTTGTCCCCCTTGCCGAACTGATCGACCGCCGTCTTCTCGTCTGGGTTGTTCATGAAGTTGACGTAGCGCTTCAGGATCTGCGGGTCGAACTCGAGCG
>CAZXLP010000199.1:0-2813 GCA_964642085.1 uncultured Anaerolineaceae bacterium | reverse complement strand
GAGGCCGCGCTCGCGTCGTTCGCTCGGGTCCTGAAGCTCTGGCCTGAGCATCCGGACGCCCTGCATGAGCTCGGCGTCGCCTTGCTCATGGCGAACGACGTCGAGCAGGCCGTGGGCGCGCTCGAGCGCGCCGCGGCGCTCCGTCCGTCCGAGCCCGCGTACCTCGCGGACGCCGGCTTCGCTCAGATGCGCGCGGGCGATCTCGCCGCGGCGCGCGAGCGGCTCGAGTACGCGCGCACGCTCGACGCCGACGACCCGATCACGCGCGCGTATCTCGAGGAGCTGGACCGAGTCGAAGGACAAACGCGCGTGTAACCCACGGGGATTGACGCTTCGCTTACGCTGTGAGTACGGTCATTACAGTAAATACGGTGACAACAGAAGGCGAGGTCGACCGATGGCAGCCGTCAAGATTCGCAGGCAGGGCAACAGCTTGGCCGTGACGATCGATCAAGAGACCCTCGGTGCGGCAAATCTCCACGAGGGTGACCTCGTGCAGGCGACCGTCCGCGGCGGTGTCGTCGTTCTCACGCCGGTCGAGATCCGTCCGAAGGTGATCGAGGCGGGGCGAAAGGTCATTGCTCAGAACCGAAGTGTTCTCGATCGCCTGGCAAGACACGATCGGGGGGCGGGCACTGGCCGACGCTGACGACATCGCGTACGTCTCGCTTGCTGAGGCCGACGCGGAAGTCCGGGGACGTCGGCCTTCTCGACTCCGCCCTGGCGCGCCCCGCACACGCGGCCCAGTACGCCGACGCCGACCTTCCGGAACAGGCCGCAACCCTGATCTGGGGAATCGCGGAGAGTCAGGCATTCATCGACGGCAACAAGCGCTTCGCGCTCGTTGTCACGCTCACGTTTCTGGAGGTGAACGGCTTTCGCCTGGAAATGAGTGACGACGAGAAGTTTCACCTCATGATCGACATATCCGGAGGCATGACGGTCACTCAGGTTGCCGAACTGTTTCGCCCGCGGCTTCGGCCACGCGAGTGACGAAGCGCATCGTCATCGTCGGCGGCGGCTTCGGCGGGCTGCACCTCGTCCGCCACCTCGAGAAGCGTCTCGGGCGTGGCGAGGCCGAGGTCACGCTCATCGACCGGTCCAACTACTCGCTCTTCACCCCGCTGCTCTATCAAGTCGCGACGGGCGAGCTCCCGCCGCACGCGGTCGCGTACCCGCTGCGTGTGCCTCTCGCGAAAGCCGGATTCCGCTTCCTTCGTACGGAGGTCGAGGCGATCGACGTCGAGAAGAGGACGGTGAGGACCGAGGACGGCGAGGTCCCCTACGACCACGTCGTCATCGCCCCCGGCAGCGTGACCAACGACTTTGGCATCCCGGGCGTCAAAGAGCACGCGCTCGTCGTCAAATGGCTCGAGGATGGCCGAGCGGTGCGGCATCGCATCCTCTCCACGTTCGAGGATGCGGCGCTCCTTGAGGACGCGGATCGGCGGCGCGAGCTTCTCTCGTTCGCGATCGTCGGCGCGGGTCCGGTGGGCGTGGAGCTCGCCGCCTCGATGCGCGACCTCATGGATCACACCCTTCGCGATATCTATCCCAACATCGACGTGCGTCACGAGCCGTCGATCACGCTCATCGACGGCGCCGACCGCGTCGTGCCGGCCATGGACCCGCGCCTCTCCGCCATCGCGCAGCGGAACCTGGACGAGCTCGGCGTTCGAACCATGCTCAGGACGCTTGTTTCCGAGGTGGGGGAGGGCTCGCTGCGAACGAAGGACGAGCGGACTCTGACCGCCCACACCGTCATCTGGGCAGGCGGTGTGAAGACCAACCCGATCGTCGCCGCGGTCGACCTGCCGCACGCGAAGGACGGTCGACTGGTCGTCGACACGTCGTTCCGCGTCGGCGGGCGCGACGACGTGCTGGCGCTCGGCGACGCCGCGCATTTCGAGCAGGATGGGAAGCCGCTACCGATGCTCGCGCAGGTCGCGGTGCTGCAGGCGCCGGCCGCGGCGACGAACCTCGCCCGGCTCGTGCGCGGCGAGCCGCCACAGCCGTACGTCTACAAACGAAAGGGCGACCTCGTCGCGCTCGGCCGGACCAGTGCGGCTGCGGAGTTCGCACGTCCTTTCAACATCGTGCTGTCCGGCCTGCCGGCGTGGACGGTTTGGCGGACGAACTACCTGATGCAACTCGTCGGCGGCCGCAACCGCGGGACGCTGCTCGTGGAATGGCTGCTGTCCTACTTCTCGCGCCGGATCGTGGCGGACATCACCTAAGCAGGTCGCGCGAAGAGGCCAGTCGCCTCGGATCGAGGCGGACGACTGGGATCGATCGGCGAACAGCGCTTTGGTACACGTCGAAGAACGGGCACAGGGCCGTCACTTCGCGCCACGCACGGGCGCGATCGTCGCCGGTGAGGATCGCCGCACGCACATATAACCGCTCGCCGCCGACCTCGACCTCGGCCTCAGGCCGAGCTCGGAGGTTGAAGACCCACCCGGGGTCGGAGGTCAACCCCCCGTTGGCTCCGACGATGAGGAACGCCGGACCATCTCGCACGTAACCGACGGGCTGCGTCCGCCGCCGGCCGCTTCTTCGCCCGAGGGTCGTCAGTAGCAGCAGCGGCGTGAATCCCTGCGAGAGCCTGCCTACAACGCGTCCCCGAAAGAGACGATAGAGGCGCACGTGCGCCGGTACGAAGAGCCGCAGCATGCCCGGGAACACTGCCCGGTAGATCGACGACCGATACAGCCATGCCACATCCGCCATCATGCGCGGGCGAGCGAGAGAACGAGCCTAGCGCGCGGCGGCGCCCTCCTCGGCCTTCTCTCCGTGCGCGGCGATCACCTTTT
>CAZXLP010000198.1:0-2815 GCA_964642085.1 uncultured Anaerolineaceae bacterium | reverse complement strand
CTCGCGAATCGCACCCTGAAGCTCGTCGTCCATCGAGCCAGAGTCTATGCGCGCCCCAGCTTCCGAGACCGGCTGCGACAGCCTGGCAACCGGGACCCATAGCAGCGGTCCTCCCTCCGCGTTCTCTTAGAGCGCCCAACCGCGAGAGGGGGTCGATCAGATGTTCAACAGCGGAACCAGGTCCGACGTCACCACCGAGGAAAAGCCCCAGACAGTCCCCGCATCGCCCGACGAACTCGTGCGCGATCCGAATGCGAACCGGAAGCTGCAGTTCGAAGGCACGGTCGAGGTCGAGGGGACATTCATGGGCCAGATGCTGAATGCACTCTTTGGCGAAGCCTCGCAGGTAAACGGCAAGCTGCATTTCGAAGGCGCGGTCCAGATCGACGGCACCTTCACCGGGAGCATCACCACGAACGACCTGCTCGTCATCGGCGAACACGCGAAGATCGCCGCGGATGTCAAATGCGGCTCGGCCGTCGTGAGTGGTGAGGTCACTGGGAACATCACGGCCAGCGGTTCTGTCGAGCTGCGCGGAGGGGCGCACGTGAAGGGCGACATCGCCACCCCGACGCTCGCCATCGACAAGGGCGCCGTGTTCGATGGGCTCTCCAGCATGCTCGGCGCGCCGGCGACCTTCGGTAGCATTGAACGTCGGGGGCGCCCGCGAAACAGATGAGGATGATGTCTCTGTAGCGCGGGCAACATCCGTTTCGCCACGATAACGTGGCACGGTGACACGACGGGGTTGGATCCTCTTCGCGGCGATGAGCTTCATCTGGGGCATTCCGTACCTGTTCATCAAGATCGCGGTCGGCGAGCTGACGCCGGCCAGCCTCGTCTTCCTTCGCACCGCGATCGGCGCCGCGCTCCTCCTGCCGATCGCGGCCGCGCGGAGCGATCTCCGGCCCCTGCTTCCCCACTGGAAGTGGATCGTCGTCTACACGATCGTCGAGGTCGCCGCGCCGTGGTTCCTGCTGTCGGACGCGGAGCGCCGCATCTCGAGCTCGCTTTCGGGACTCCTCATCGCGCTCGTGCCATCGATCGGCGCGGTCCTCGCGTGGGCCACGGGCAGCGACGACCGCCTCGATGCGCGCCGCATCGCGGGGCTGGCCCTCGGATTCCTCGGTGTCGCCGCTCTGGTGGGGCTGGATGTGAGCGCGGGCGACATCGGCGCGGTGGCCGAGGTCGCCCTCGTCGCGCTCGGTTACGCGCTGGGAGCGTTGATCATCGCGCGCAAGCTATCGGGTCTTCCGCTGTTCGGCGTGGTGGCAGCCTCGCTCACGCTGACGTTGGTCGCGTACGCGCCGGTCGGTATCGCGCAGCTGCCAAGCGCACTCCCGTCGTCTCAGGTGATCTTCGCCGTTGCGGTCCTGGGGGTGGTGTGCACCGCCCTCGCCTTCCTGATCTTCTTCCCTCTCATCGCAGAGGTCGGCGCCACACGCGCGACCGTCATCACGTACGTCAATCCCGCCGTCGCGCTCGCGCTCGGCGTGGCGTTCCTACACGAGCCGCTCACCGTCGGGATCGTTGTCGGCTTCGTGCTGATCGTGCTCGGTTCGGTGCTGGCGACACGCCGGACCGCGCCGCCTAAGTCATCACCCGCGCTTGCGCGCTCGCCAGATCTCCTCTGACGGCCAGCGGCGTGCCCACTCGGCGGGCACGTACGAATACTCGGCGTGATCCTTCGCGCCCTCGGGGGCGAAGAGTTCGACCAGATCCAGGATCTCGAACCCGTTCGCGCGCAGAAGGCGGAGGAGGTCGCCCGCGCCAAGGTGGAACTCGACGCCAGGGTCGTCATCGGTCCAATCGAATCGATACATGCCAAGTTGAGGGCGCTGCAGAGTTTCCTTGACCTTGCCGGTGTCCGGCGAGCACAGCATCGCGAGCGTCGAGTTACGAAGGAACACGAGCTCTCCCCCGCTTCGGAGTAGCCGAGCCGCCTCCGGGATCCACTTGTTCGGATCGCACCAGATCGAAGCGCCGTACTCGGAGACCACGAGGTCGAAGCTCTTGTCGCGGAGCGGCACGACCTCCGCGTTGGCCTCCACGAGCTCGAGGCCCAGGCCGGTCGTGCGATTGAGACGCTGTGCGGTCGTCAGCTGCGCCCGCGTGATATCGACGCCGACGACCCGCCGCGCGCCACGCCGCTTGAGCCAGGCGCCGACGTATGCCGTTCCGCACCCGAGCTCGACGACGTCCTTGCCCCTCACGTCGAGCAGGACGTTCACCGCCGACTCCGGTGTGCTCCAGACGCCCCAGGTGATCTCCGCCTGCGCCCACGCCTCCTCGGCACGCCCGTCGGTGTAGCGCGCGTTCGACTTCGTCCAGGCGTCGCGGTTGATGCGTACGTAGTCGGGAGTCTCGGCGCTCATGTGTGAGCAACGTAGCGCATTCAATCGCGTGCGCCGCTAGCGTTGACGCGTGATGGCAGCTGGAACCGCGGAGACTCACATCGCTAGCGGTCCGTCGCCAGCGCGGCGGATGTGGCTGCGGATCGGCTCCGTCACCGCCTTCGTCGCAGCCGCGGTCGCGCTCCTTGCCGCTGTTGCCGGCGGTATCACCGAGCCCACCGGCATCGCAGCGGTGGTTGCGGTCATAACAACGGTCGTCGCCTACGGCATCGCACCGCTGCTGATCACGTTCGCGATGCGGCAGAGCACGCTGTCGAGCTGGTGGGCCGTCGCGGCCGCGCTCTTTGCCGCTGCTCTCTGGACCGCGGTCGGACTGCTCTTCGCTCTTCCTGCGGCGCTGGAGACAGCGCCCGCCCTCCTCGCCGCGCTGGTCACCTCCGCGCCGAGCGCAAGCGCACTCT
>CAZXLP010000197.1:0-2817 GCA_964642085.1 uncultured Anaerolineaceae bacterium | reverse complement strand
GGATTCCAGGGTGCAAACCAGATCGCGCCAAGTGCAAAGTAGACGACCGTCGCGATGACGACGGCGAGCCAATTGATGCCAGCCAGATCCAGGGTCATTGCTTCTCTCCCTCACCCCCTGGCCCCTGCCGCAGCCTATACCTCCGCTTGGACGATTTCCTGGCCGCCACGTTCGCCGAGCGTGCCGCGGTCAGCCCTCCATCCGGAGCTCTTCGAAGTCGAGCTCGCGTTCGATCGTCCGCAGCGTCTGGTCATTGATCTCACCTCGGTCGCGGAGCTCAATAACGGCCGTTCGCTGCGCACCGATGATGGCCAGTTGGATCTGTTCGTGCTCGATTCGCTCCTGGCTGCGCTCGGCGGTCTCGTCGGGGTCCTCGGTCGCGAGGTGCTGCGTCCGATCGCGTAGTCCTGACTCCAGGCGGTCGAAGAGGGGCTGGTGACCGGGCCACGTGGGACGGGCACGCTCGAGTTCCGCGAGTCCTGCCTGGTAGGCGGCCGCTCTGGCAACCGTGGCCTCGTCGCCATCGAGCTCGAAGCCATCCCACCCGGCTCGGCGGACGATGAAAGGGAGGGTCAGGCCCTGGCCCACGAGCGTGACCAGGATCACCGCGAAGGTCACCAGCAGGATGAGATTGCGCTCCGGAAAACTGGCTGGCAGAGCGAGCGCCGCAGCCAGCGAAACGGCGCCGCGCAGTCCAGCCCAGCTGACGACAAAGGTGAGATTCCTCGCCAGTCGCGGGTTAGTTCGAGCAACGACCTGCCGAGGCGATCCAGGAATGTAGCTGGCCGCAAAAACCCAGACGAAACGTGCGGCCACAACGACGGCGCAGACCAAGGCCACGAAGCCCAGGATCTCTACCGGTTCGCGACCGCCGAGCTCGTCGAGGATCGTGGGCAACTCCAGGCCGATCAGCAGGAAAACGAAGCCGTTGAGAACAAAACCGATCATTTTCCAGCTGCTCTGCCACAGCACGCGACTCCTCGGCGTCAGGATCTTGCCCAGCCGGCTGCCGATGACCAGTCCGGCGGCGACGGCCGCGAGAACCCCTGATAGCCCGAGTGATTCAGCTGGCAGGTAGGCGGCGAAGGGGATGACCAGCCCCAGCACAACCTCGACCGGAGCATCGTCGAGGCGGCGAAGTACCTCGCCCGCACCCCAACCAACGACAACGCCGATTGCGATGCCACCCACCGCGGCGAGCGCGAAGCCTGCCAGTGTGCTCGCAAGCACGAAGCTGCCGCTCACGACCGCAACCACCCCGGCTCGGTAGGCGACAAGCGCCGTCGCGTCGTTGAACAGCGCCTCGCCCTCGATCAGCGTGACCACGATCCGTGGCGCCCCAAGACGGCGGAAGACGCTCGTCGCCGCGAGAGCATCGGTTGGCGCAACTATCGCTCCAAGCGTGAAAGCCGCTGCCCAGCCAATCTCGGGAACCATGACCTGCGCAACGACAGCGACGATGACCATCGTGAAGATCACCAGGCCGAGGGCCAGGCGCACAATTGGGGCTGCGTTGGCGCGCAGCTCCCTGATTGGCGTTTCTGTCGCGGCGACGAAAAGCAGCGGCGGCAGGAACACAAGTAGTACGAGCTCCGGCTCGAGGCTGATGTGCGGGACGCCCGGCACGAACGCGAGGCCGAGGCCGCCGAGCACGAACAGGGTGGGGTACGGGACTCCGATGCGCCGAGCGACCTCGAACAGGATCGCGATCACGACGAGCGTGGCCAGGATCGCGGTCAGGATCTCCACGGCGGGACGTTAATCGATCCGGTGTATCTCGATGTGGGTTTCGGGTTTCAGGCGAACAAGGTGCGTCGGGTGGCATAGGCCACCCGACGCGGTGAAATCAGGGTTCGATCTGGATCGACTCGACGATCGCGTCGAGTTCGGCGACATCCTGCGCGGAACTGTCCGCGTAGTACCTGGCGACGACTACGACCCGGCCGTCGGCAACGTCGACCACATACAGGACATCGGTGTGGTTGCCCCTCGGACTCCCCAGACCGCCGTTCTCATTGGGGCCGGGATCGGGCCAGTACCTGAGGAAGCCGCCGTCGCACAATGCAGCTTCCTGATCAGGCGTATTGAGCTCGATTCGCTTGGCCGGGAAACCGCCGAACGTCACATCGGTAGGCGCCGAAGCGTTGCGCCCCGTCTGGACTTCCAGCGCGCTAATGAGCTCGTCGACAGTCGTTCCGACGGGGACAAGCGTTCCTCGCCAATGACAGACGTCGCCGTAGACGTGGCTGACCTGCCAAGGTTCGAGCCTCAGCCCGCCAGGACCATCCTTGTGCTTGTGGATGACATTCTCCTCACCGGTCCATCCGGCCGGCACGGTGAAGACTAGACGCGCGGCCTGAGTGTAGATCGCGTCGTCGATGTAGTACGTCCCCGGAGCTAAGGCGCCTGACGATGGGAGTTTGGTGGCCGTGATTGCCGGCGACGGCGTCGGGCTGGGCGAGGCTGTCGGAGTCGGTGTGGCCGTTGGACCAGGCCCGCCGATCCCACCCTGGCCGGGCAAGAGATAGATACCGACAACGGCGACGACCAGGACGGCCGCGGCCGCGATCGCGAATCGTGCGAAGTTGTTCATGTAAGGAACCCTCCACGGGCCGAGGACGACCCGCTGACGTGTTTGATCGATTTCAGATCTGACCGCGTCATAGGCTCGGTCCGGCAGCTCCGTCAGGCCCTCTTCCAGGAAGGCTTGGATGAGGCGGTCGGGGTCGCGGCGTGCGGTCATGCGAGTCGCTCCTGCGAACTTGATGGCGACCGGGCGTCAGCCTCAAGGCTGGCCCGGAGCGCGCTGGTTGCGTG
>CAZXLP010000196.1:0-2833 GCA_964642085.1 uncultured Anaerolineaceae bacterium | reverse complement strand
GGCACGCACGCCGTGGCGCGAGCGCGTGGCGATCATGCGCCGCGCGGCCGATCTGATCAGCGCGCGAGTCATGGAGTACGCGGCGCTGATGTCGCACGAGGTTGGCAAGAACCGCCTCGAGTCGCTCGGCGACGTCGAGGAGACGGCCGACCTCATCCGCTACTACTGCGACAGCATGGAGCAGCACGACGGGTTCGACGTGCCGATGGGCAACCTCGGCGATGCCACTGTGCACACGCGCTCGGTGCTCAAGCCGCATGGCGTCTTCGCCGTGATCAGCCCGTTCAATTTCCCGATGGCCCTTTCCGGCGGCCCGGCCGGCGGCGCGCTGGTTGCCGGCAACGCGGTCGTATTCAAGCCCTCGAGCGATGCACCGCTGCTGGGCATGAAGCTGTACGAGGTCCTGCGCGACGCCGGCCTCCCAGACGGTGTATTCAACTATGTCGCTGGACCGGGCGAGACGGTCGGCGCAGAGCTGCAGGACAACCCGGGCATCGACGG
Source organism: uncultured Anaerolineaceae bacterium (assembly GCA_964642085.1). Lineage (GTDB taxonomy): Bacteria > Chloroflexota > Limnocylindria > Limnocylindrales > CSP1-4 > JALYGJ01. The sequence continues at coordinate 2,332 of CAZXLP010000196.1, read as the reverse complement.
AGTCGTCTTCACCGGCTCATTCGAGGTTGGATTCGAGCTCTACAAGACTTTCGCGCGCGACTATCCGAAGCCCGTGATCGTCGAGATGGGTGGCAAGAACCCGGCGATCGTCAGCCGCAAGGCCGACCTCGAGGAGGCGGCCGAAGGCGTCATGCGCGCAGCTTTCGGCTTCGGTGGCCAGAAGTGCTCGGCCAACAGCCGCGTTTATGTTGAGCGGCCGGTGCACGATGAGTTCGTTCGACTGCTGGCCGAGAAGACCGAGCAGATCCAGATCGGCGACCCGCTCCGTCGCGAGAACTGGCTCGGGCCAGTCATCAGCCAGCGCGCCGTGGCGCGCTACGAAGGAGCAGTCGCCGAGGCGCTACTCGACGGGTCGATCGCGACCGGCGGCGAGCGGCTGATCGAGGGCGAGCTTGATCGCGGCTGGTTCGTCCGACCGACCGTCGCAACCGGACTGCCCACCAACCATCGGCTGTTCCGCGAAGAGCTGTTCGTTCCATTCGTTGCCGTCGCGCCGGTCGACTCGATCGACGAGGCGCTCACGCTGGCCAATGACAACGTCTATGGGCTGACGGCCGGCTTCTTCAGCGAGGACCGTTCAGAGGTGCAGCGCTTCCTGGAAACGATCGAGGCGGGCGTGGTCTACGTCAACCGCCGCGCCGGCGCGACTACCGGTGCGTGGCCCGGCATCCAGCCCTTCGGTGGCTGGAAGGCGTCGGGCTCGACTGGCAAGGCCGGCGGCGGCCTCTACTACGTCGAGCAGTTCATGCGCGAGCAGTCCCAGACCGTCGTCGACTAGACACGACGCGCTCCCGCATGCGATAACGGCCCCCGCTCATGAAACGCGGCGTGCTGGTCATCCTCCTCAGCGTCGTCGTTGCAGCGTGCACGACGGCCGCGATACCCACCAGCCCTACCCCTGCGGCACAGCCCGGCACCACGCCGGCAACGACGCCCCGCCCGTCGCTGGCAACGATGCTCAGCCCGTCGCCATCGGGGTCGCCCACTCCTTCCCCGACCTACTCGCCCAGGCCATCACCTGCAGCGTCGCCCGCAGCCTCACCTGCGTCTTCCCCGGCGCCCCCATCCACCCCCACGCGCTCCGTCCGCCTGATGGCGGTCGGTGACGTAATGCTGGGCTGGCAGGTCGGTCGGAAGATCGTCCGCCAGGGACCGTCGGCGCCGTGGGTGCACATCAAGCGTTACTTCGACGAGGCCGATCTCGTCGTGGCCAACCTCGAATGCGTCATCTCCGACCGCGGCGAGCCATGGCCGACCAAGCTGATCCATCTGCGCACGCCGCTGGCCGCGGCCGATTCGCTCGTGGCTGGCGGCGTGGACATCGTGTCCGTTGCGAACAACCATGCGCTCGATTTCGGCCCGGAGGCGTTCACGGACACCCTGGGGCGGCTGGACGATCGGCAGATCGGGTACGCCGGCGGCGGAGCCAACGAGGCTGCGGCGCACGCCCCGTTCATCGCCGAGGAGAACGGCCTCCGGATCGCCTTTCTGGGTTACGTCCTGCCCTTCTCGAGCCGGACAACCTTTAGTACGCGCGAGTGGGCGGCAGGTCCCAACCGCGCGGGCCTGGCCATAGGCACGCCAGAGGCGGTGCGGGCAGACGTCACCGCCGCGCAGGCGGTCGCCGATCTGGTGGTGGTGATGGTCCACGGGGGCGCCGAGTACCGTGCCCGCCCCAACAGTAGGCAGCGGGCGTTCGCACGGGCGGCGATCGACGCCGGCGCGACGCTCGTGCTGGGCCACCATCCGCACGTCCTCCAGGGTTATGCGCGCCGGGGCAACACCCTCGTCGCGTTCAGCCTCGGCAATTTCCTCTTCGCGCGCTTCGATGGCGCCGCGAACGACACTGCGATCCTGGACGTGACGCTGACGCCGGACGGGGTTACCTCGGTCAGCTGGATCCCACTCGTAATCGAGGGCGGCGTGCCGCGACCGGCTGTCGGGGCCGAAATCACGCGCGTTCTGGGCAGGCTGCCCGAGCCCTAGGGCCTGCTAAACTGCCGCAAGATTTCATGCAGAGTGCATCATTTCTATGCAGGGAGTCGACGTGACCGAGCTCGCTGAGCGCCCCGACATGCGCACCGTCCCCGATATCAGCACTCCGCTGCCCGGCCCCAAAGCGCGCCGCCACGTGGCGTTCGACCACCAGTTCACGTCGCCGAGCCTGCCCCGCGCCTACCCGATCGTGCCCGTGCGGGGCATCGGCGCCGCGGTCGAGGACATCGACGGCAACGTCTTCCTGGACTTCACCGCGGGCATCGCCGTGTCGTCCACCGGCTACGGGCATCCGCGCATCACGGCCGCGATCGAG
>CAZXLP010000195.1:0-2833 GCA_964642085.1 uncultured Anaerolineaceae bacterium | reverse complement strand
CCGGGCGGCCGCGCCCACCTCGATGGCCGCCGACGGCTCCGATCGGTTGAAGCTGGTGTCCTGGGCGCGCACCGCATATCGGTACGTCTGGCCGCCCGAGACGGAGTCGTCCGCGAAGGCGGTCTCGATCGCCACCCCGATGCGCTCCAGCTCGCCGCCGGCCCGCGCGCGGAGGATCTCGTAGCGGTGGAGGTCGTCGTCGGGGACGGCCTCCCACGCCAGGGACACCCCGGTCTCGGCAACGGACGTGGCGACCAGGCCGCCCGGAGCCGACGGCGGGCTCGCGTCATCTGCCGCCACCGCCACCAGCCGGCGGCCGGCGACGCTTTCGCCGATTCCGCCGGTGCCCACGGCACGCCACGTCGCACCGCCGTCGGTCGACAGCCGAGCCGCCACGCGATAGCTCCCCGTCTCCTCGGGGCGCACCGAGCCGGTCCAGCGGTCGCCGTCGCCGTCCTCGCCCGCGTACGTCATCGGCGCCCACGTCCAGCCCTCGTCCGTGGCGGTCATCGACTCGGAATCGGGTCCGAACCCGAGCTCCAGGCGGACGCCGACGGTCGCGCCGTCCCGGTCGCTGTAGGGAGGGGCGCGCACGATTGCCTCGATGGGCTGGCCGGGCTGCACCGCTGAGAGCTGCTGCTCGATCGCGGCGTCGCCGGCGAGGCGTGCCTCGGCCACGGCGACCTCGGGTAGCGCGGTCGCCTCGGGCGAGCGCGCGCTCTCGTTGCCCGCCGCGTCGACCGCGGTGACGACGTAATGGACGCGCGTGCCGTTCCGCACCGATGCGTCGTCGAAGCTCGTCTCGCCTTCGACCGTTTCTACCAGTCGGTAGCCGCCACCAGAGAGGACCGAGCGCCAGACCCGGTAGCTCGTCGCGTCCTCGACCGCGCTCCAGCTCAGCGCGACCCGGCCGGTCGTTGCGACGGCGTTGAGCTCTGGTGGCGCGGCCGGCGCAGCGAGATCGACGCCGGCATCGGTGAGGAGCACCGCGGCCCCATATCCGGGCAGCTCCAGCGTCACGCCATTCGCGGCGGTCGTGAACGAGGCCTCCCCGAGCGCGTCGGCGAGCGCCACTCCCTCGGGAACCCACCCCGCGGTGGGGACGGTGACCGTTCGCGGGGCATCGGTCAGGTTCAGGATCGTGATCGCCGCCTCCGCATCGGTGCGGCGTCCGAAGGCGAGTGTGCCGGCCTCGTCGTCGGTCAGCAGGAAGGTGAGGTCGCCGGTCCGAAAGACCTCGCGATCGACGCGCAGCTGGCCCAGCGTCGCGTACCAGCCGAAGAGGTCGGCATCGATGCCGGACCACGGGTATGGCCGTCGATCGTCGGGATCGTCGTGCCCCGTGAGCCCCGCCTCGGTGCCGTAGTACACGCCCGCCATCCCGGGCCACGTCAGCTGGAGCGCGGCCAGCACGCGCAGCCTGGCCTTCCCGACGGCCAGCGCCTCCGGCGATTCCTTCTCCTCCCGGTTGTCGTCACCGGGCGTCAGCGTCCACAGGATGCGGGTCGTGTCGTGGCTGTCGACGAGGTTGTGCAGCACGTCCCAGGCGGCGGGAGGGTAATCCTCGCGCAGGCCTTCCATCGTGCGGGCGAAGGTGCTCGGCGTGTGCGCCGCGATCGCGCCATCGGCATCGGCGGTCTCGCCGTTGACGAGGCCGATGACCGCGCGGCGGAATCGGTAGTTCATGACGCTGTCGACCTCTGTGCCGAGCAGCCATGCGGAGGCGTCACCCCACTCCTCGCCCAGGATCAGCGCCTCGGGGTCCGCCTCCTTGATGCTGTTGCGCAGGCCGCGGAGGAACCCGTGGCTGATCTCGTTCATGACGTCCAGCCGCCAGCCGCCGATGCCGGAATCCAGCCAGCGGGTCGCGATGCCGTCGGGGGCGAGGAAGTAGTCGAAGGTGGTCGGGTTCTCGGCCAGCACGGCGAGCGTGTCGAAGCCGAACCAGTCCTCGTACGTCGTCCCGTCGTAGCACTTGGCCGGCGGCCCGGGGGTGATGACGTACCACGCGGCCCACTCCGAGTCGGCGGACTCGCAGGCGCCCAGCTCGGGGAACCGGGCGTTGCGGTCGAAGGACGGCGAATCGGAGCTCGTGTGGTTGAAGACCCCGTCGAGCACCACCCGCATGCCGACGGCGGCGGCATCGGTGACGAGGCCCTCGAGGTCCGCCTGCGTGCCGAGGTCGGGGTCGATGACGGTGTAGTCGCTCGTGTCGTAGCGGTGGTTCGACGGCGCCGCGAAGACTGGGTTGAGGTAGAGGACGGTCACGCCGAGCTCCGCCAGCTCGGGCAGGTGCTGCCGGATGCCGGCGAGATCACCGCCGTAAAAGTCGCGGCCCAGCGGCTCCTCCGCGCACGGCGCCGCGGGGCGCATGTACGCCCGGCAGTACCCCTCGGGGAGGTCCGTCTCCCACTCGCGTGTGAGGACCGGGTTGCCGTAGACGTCGCCGTACCGATAGCGGCCTCCCCCCTCCGCCTCGGGCTGCGCGTCGGGCGACGGGTCGTTGGCCGGATCGCCGTTCGCGAAGCGATCGGGGAAGATCTGGTACGCCAGCGCGCCGCGAGCCCAGTCGGGCGTCGCGAATGCGGGGTCGTACGTCACGAGCTGCCAGGAGCGGTCCGGCGAGTTGAGCAGGACCTGGCCGGACCCGCCGTCCAGGAGCGAGTCGTCCTCCACGTAGCGGACCGCCCCGCCGTCCCGCACGATGAAGCGGTAGTACAGGACGGTCGGGATGTTCGTCGTCGGCAGGATCGCCTGCCAGTACTCGTAGCCGTGGGTCCCCTCGGTCGCCTCGCGGGCCACCCCCCCCATGGGCACGAGGACCTGCGACTCG
>CAZXLP010000194.1:0-2852 GCA_964642085.1 uncultured Anaerolineaceae bacterium | reverse complement strand
CCGAGCTGGTCGTCGTCGAAATGGATGATCGAGTAGAAAGAGACGACGCCCGCGAGCGTCGCGTCGCCGAAAGGCAGCGCCAGCATGTCGCCGGCCATTACCTGAAGCTCGGGGAACAGGCGATTCGCCTGGGCGACCATGCCCGGGGACAGGTCGAGACCTGAGATCTCGACGCCGCTCGCCGCGAGATACGCAGCCACGTGGGCGGGACCGCAGCCAAGCTCGACCACTTTGCCCCGGCCCCTGACGGCCGGTACGAATCGATCGAGGAACTCGCGGTCGAAGGGCTTGTCCTCGAGTTCGCCGGAGATCTCCTCGGCGTAGCGGCGTGCTACTCGGTCATATGTTTCGCGGGTGTCGTCGCTTCGGAACAGGTCGTCAGCCTCCGCCGCCAACGGGTCCGGTCGGGCGTTTGTAACCCTCCGGCATGCGCGGCTCGAACCGGAAACCACCGGCAACGCCGGGCTCGGTCAGCTCGTGCGGGTCGAGGATCTGCTCGATCTCCCCGGCCGTGAAGATGCCTTTCTCGACGACCAGCGCGCGGATCGTCTTGCCGGTCGCAACCGCTTCCTTGGCGATGTCGGCCGCCAGCGCGTAGCCGATGTAGGGCGCAAGCGGCGTCGCCATCGCGCTGGACTGCTCCAGCAACTGGGCGTTCCGCTCCACATCCGGCTCGATCCCGGCTACGCACTGGCGCGCAAACTGCCGGCAGCCGTTGGTGAGGATCGTCAGCGACTCGAGAACTTCGTGCGCCATGAGCGGCATCATCACGTTCAGCTCTAGTTGGCCGCGCGACGCCGCCCAGGCAACGGCCGTGTCCGCGCCGATGACGTGATACGAGATCATCGCCAGGTTTTCGACCATCACCGGGTTGACCTTGCCGGGCATGATCGAAGACCCCGGCTGGAGGGCGGGTAGTCGGATCTCGGCAAATCCTGTCCGCGGGCCCGACGACATCAGCAGCAGGTCCTCGAGGATCTTGGCCAGGTCAACAGCCAACCCGCGCAGAGCCGCGGATACGGCGAGCATCGGCGCCATCGACTGCGTGGCATGAACCAGGTGCTCAGCCGGGCGAAGCTTGTGGCCGGTCTGTTCGGACAAGAACTCGACCACGAGCCGGATGTACTCAGGCTCAGCGTTGAGGCCCGTCCCGACCGCCGTCGCGCCGATGTTCTGCTCGAGCAGGCCGTCGGCCGCGGCCGCAATCGCGTCACGAGCGCGTCGGATCGTCAGTGAGTAGGCGGCGAATTCCTGGCCCAGCCGGATCGGAACCGCGTCCTGCATGTGCGTCCGGCCGGACTTGAGGACGCCATCGAAGGCCCGGCCGCGCTCCGCGAACGCCTCGCCCAGCTCATCGAGGACGGGCAGAAGCTCCGCGACGCGGTCCAACGTGGCCAGCCGCATCGCCGTCGGGAACGTGTCGTTGGTCGACTGGGCCATGTTGACGTGGTCGTTCGGGTTGACCACGGAGTAGTCGCCGCGTGTGCCATTGCCGATGCCCGCCATGTGCAGGATCTCGATTGCGCGGTTGGCGAGAACCTCGTTGGTGTTCATGTTGTGGCTGACGCCGGCGCCCGCCTGGAATGGGTCGACGCGGAAGTTATCGATCAGCAGCGCCTGTCTCGTGCGCCCATCCTCGACTGAGGAGTCCGCCGCCAGCCCCAGGATCTCGTCCGCGGCCTGGATGATGGCGGCAGCGACGTGCGGTTCGAGGCGGCCGGTTCGGCCATTGGCCCGCGCCGCAGCCTTCTTGACCTGCACCGCGGCCTTGACGAGGCTGATGTCCGGGCGCCGGCCGCTGATCGGGAAGTTGTTGATCGCGCGCTGCGTCTGGACGCCGAAGTAGGCATCCGCCGGAACCTCAAGCGCCCCCATTGGATCTTGCTCAGTGCGCGTTGCCTCACTCACACGAGTCAGTTTAGGGGCGCTCGCCTCTACAATCGGCCGCGATGCACGAGGCCCCTGCGGCTCCCCAGCTTCCGGCCCTGCGGCCGCCGGATCAGCCGACGCTGACCACGACCGAACCCGAGATCCCGGAACTGTTCCGCTTCATGGCCGAGGCGGAGCTGCGCGTCGAGACGCTGCGCATGCGTATCGTCGATCGGCGTACGACAACCCATGGCGAAGAAACCGAGACGCATGAGGTTTGGCTGCGCCACCCGGGCGACGCGAAGGTCATCAGCACCCGGGGGCGGCCGCTCGATCGCGACTTCGACGTCTGGGTGTCCGATGGGGAAACCGTCCACACCTACGACGCGAGGGCCAACACGGCCACCAGACGTCGCGTCCCGGTCCGCCCCGTCGGCGTGACTGACCCCGACCTGCCGTCTTTTGCTCAGATCTACGTGCCGGTGACGACACTCCCGGCGGAGACGCTGGCCGACACGTTCATTCACCCGAACGGGCTCTGCCGCAACGTGCTCGCGACAGGCGTAGTAGTCCGACGCGGCACGCAGTCCCTGGCTGGCGGGCGCGAGGCCTTGCTGCTTCGCTGCGACCATCCCCGAACCAGCCACGTGCTGACCGACCGGCCGGACCACTGGCTGGAAGTCGGAGTCGATGTCCAGACGGGCATGGTTCTCCTGCTCGCTGAGCACGTTGGCGAGCTGCTCACCCGACGCGCGGAAGTCGAGTTGATGGCGATCGACGAACCGATCGTCGACGACGTCTTCCGGCTGCACGTCTCCAGCGACACCCGCATCCTCTACTGAGCTGAAGGCAGTCGAATGACGATCGAACAAGAAGCGTCTCCTGATCGGGCGCCCGACCTCGCGCCGGCCAGGCCGCGCGACGTGAAGATGATCATCGGCGGCGAGCAGGTCGACGCGCTCGACGGCCAGACGTTCGAGGTA
>CAZXLP010000193.1:0-2863 GCA_964642085.1 uncultured Anaerolineaceae bacterium | reverse complement strand
GACCCTGCTTGATCACGCTGACCGTCTTGCGGGAGAGCGCGATGGCCGTCGTGATGGTACGGAGGTCGCCACCGATGAGCGTGATGTCCGATGCGGCGATGGCGACGTCCGTGCCGGTGCCGATGGCGATGCCGAGATCGGCCTGGGCGAGCGCGGGGGCGTCGTTGATGCCGTCACCGACCATCGCGACAACGCGGCCCTGCCGCTGAAGCTCCTGGACCTTCGCGGACTTCTCGGCCGGAAGGACCTCGGCGAGCACGTGCTTGATGCCGACCTGGGCCGCGATCGCCTCGGCCGTTTTGGCGTTGTCGCCGGTGAGCATCCACACCTCGAGACCAAGCGCGCCCAGTTGTTCCACGGCCTCGGCGGACTCGGGCCTCAGCGTGTCGGCGACCGCGATCAGGCCGACGGCCTTCCCGTCCACCGCCACATACATGGGAGTCGCACCTGTTTCGGCGAGGCCGCCTCCGCGCTCGACCAAGCCGTCGAGCTCGATGTGCTGCTCGCGCATGAGGGCGAGATTCCCGATCGCAACGGGCTTGCCGTCGACGACGGCGGTGATGCCGCGCCCGGCAAGCGCAGCGAATCCTTCGGCTTTTGGAAGCTCGCCGCCGAGGGCCTGCGCTCTCGCGACGATGGCGGCGCCGAGCGGGTGCTCGGAACCGACTTCGGCCGCTCCCGCCAGGCGCAGCAACTGGTTCTCGTCCAGGCCATTCGTCGCGAAGACCCCCGTCACGGCGGGCTTGCCGCGGGTCAGGGTTCCGGTCTTGTCCAGGACGATCGTGTTGATCCGGCGGGTCTGCTCGAGCGCCTCGCCGCCGCGGATCAGGATGCCGTTCTCGGCTGCCTTGCCCGTACCGACCATGATCGCGGTCGGTGTCGCCAGACCCAGCGCGCACGGACAGGCGATGATCAGAACGGCGATCGCCGCCTGGAGCGCCAAGGTGATGCGCGGCTCGGGACCGAGCACGAGCCAACCCACGAACGTCGCCAGCGCGATCACGAGGACCGCGGGCACGAAGTAGCTCGAGATCTCGTCGGCCATCCGCTGCATGGGCGCCTTCGAGCCCTGGGCGTCCTCGACCATGCGCACGATCTGTGCGAGAGCGGTGTCGCGGCCTACCTTCGTGGCCTTGAAGATGAACGAGCCGCTGGTGTTCAGCGTGGCACCGATGACGGGGTCTCCCGGGGCTTTGTCCACCGGCAGGCTCTCGCCGGTCAGCATCGACTCGTCCAGCGCGGAGCGGCCCTCGGTGATCACGCCGTCGACCGGCACCTTCTCGCCAGGCCGCACGCGAACGAGATCGCCAACGCGCACTGCCTCGATCGGTATGTCTTGCTCGACGCCGCCGCGGATGACGCGTGCGGTCTTGGCCTGGAGTCCCATCAGCGCCCGGATCGCACCCGCGGTCTGCTTCTTGGCGCGCGCCTCCATCCAGCGGCCGAGCAGGATGAGCGCGATGATGATCACCGCGGTCTCGTAGTACAGGTGGTACTGGAAGCCCCATTGCTCGGCGAGCGTCGGCCAGAGAGTCACGAAGGCGCTGTAGGCGAAGGCCACGGTCGTTCCGACCGCCACGAGCGTGTTCATGTTGGTCGCGCCGTGACGCGCCGCCGCCCAAGTCGCCTCGTAGAAGACACGGCCGGCCCAGAACTGCACGACCGCGGCGACGATGAGCAGCACGGGCGCGAGCAACATGATGTCGATGCCGATCGGCAGATACATCAGGGCCATCATCACGAGGCCGGCGACCAGCGAGACCTTCCACTTGCGACCGAGCTCATCGAGCTCGCGCTGCCGTTCGAGCTCGTGAGGATCCTGTGCGGCGGCTCCGTGCGCGGACGTTGAGGGGACCTCGGTTGTGACAGGGGCGGGTCCGGCGAGCGTGCCGAGCTTGTAGCCGGCGCGCTCGACGGCGGCTCGGAACTGCTCCAGTCCGGTCCTTGTGGGGTCGAAGGTCACGTGCGCCTTTTCCGTCGCGAGATTGACGTTCGCAGTCGACACGCCCTCGACCTTGCCCAGCGCCTTCTCGATGCGGCGTACGCATGACGCGCAGGTCATGCCCTCGACGGGCAGAGTCATCTCGCCCGACACCGGCTCAACGACGGTAGGCGCGACCGCGGGAGGCGCTGGAATCTCCGCCGGCAGCTCGCGCACTCCGTAGCCCGCGCGCTCGACCGCCTTCTTCATCGCTTCGAGCGTGGTCGTCTGGGGGTCATAGACGACCTTCGCTTTCTCGGTGGCGAGATTCACGCTGGCTTCCGAAACGCCCTCTACCTTTGAAAGCGCTTTCTCGATCCGGCGCACGCACGAAGCGCAGGTCATCCCGGTGACGGGGAGGCTGACCTCCCGGGTGTTCTTGGTCTCGACGCTCATGACTACTTCCGCACGAGCTCGAACAGGTCCGAGAGCTCGGTGATCATGTCGTCGTTGCGGCCTTCCTTGAAACCTGTCGGCACACAGGTGCTCAGGTGACCGCGGAGCAGCTCCTGCTCGAAACGCTTCAGGGCGCGCTCGACCGCGTAGGCCTGCTTGAGCACGTCGACGCAGTAGGTCCCGTCTTGGACCATCTTCCGAATACCTTTTATGTGCCCCTCGATCGTCGAAAGGCGAGTATCCAGCTCTTTCGTGTCAGTCAGCATCGAACCCTCCGTCGGGCCTTGCCCGACCTGTTACTAGTATACCCCCCTCCCCGGGGGGTGGGGTCGCTGCCGGTCAGATCCGCAGATGCGGGTCGAACGCGTCGCGAAGTCCATCGCCGAGCAGGTTGAAGCCGACCACGACGATGCTGATAGCGAGGCCCGGGTAGATCATCAGCTGCGGCGCGGCCGCAATGAACGCCCGGCCGTCGTTCAGCATCGC
>CAZXLP010000192.1:0-2883 GCA_964642085.1 uncultured Anaerolineaceae bacterium | reverse complement strand
GAAGACGTAGTCCTCGGCGTCGCTCCAACCGAGCTTGTAACGCCCGAGATCGAGGTCCTGAACAGCCATGAGGTGGTCCTTCGCGGGTGGACTGGGGGGATTTCTCCTACGTGGATAGTAACAACCCTCATCAGGGCTGCCACCTTCCGATGCTCCGGTCCCGGTCAGGAGGCCGTCGCGGCGAGGCCACCGGTCCACGTGCTGTGCAGAGCGGCGTAGTGGCCGCCGACGGCGACCAGCTCGTCGTGGGTGCCGAGCTCGACCAGCCTCCCGCCGGCGACGACCCCGACGAGGTCGGCGCGCTCTGCGGTGGAGAGCCGGTGCGCGATGACGATGACCGTCCTGCCCTCCATGAGCTTCGCCATCGCCTGCTCGACGACGACCTCGGTGCCGGGATCGAGCGATGAGGTCGCCTCGTCCAGCACGAGCACGGCAGGGTCGGCGAGCGCGGCGCGGGCCAGGCTCACGAGCTGCTTCTCGCCGGCTGAGAGGCGTGAGCCCCGCTCGCGCACCTCGGTGCCAAGGCCCTCTGGCAGCTCGGCGAAGCGCTCGAGGATCCCGATGTCGTCCATCGCGGCCTCCACCTCGGCGTCGGTCGCCGCCGCCCTCGCCAGCCGCACGTTCTCGCGGATCGTGCCGTTGAACAGGAAGCCCTCTTGGGGGACGACGACGATCCGCTCGCGCAATGAAGCCAGCGACGCGTCCCGGAGGTCGATGCCGGCGAACGTGATGGTCCCTGCTGTGGGGTCATAGAGCCGGGCGATGAGCTTGGCCAGCGTCGACTTGCCCGCGCCGGTGGGACCGACGAGCGCGATGCGCGCACCGGACTGGATCGTGAGGTCGACGTCGTGCAGGACCGGCCGGCCGCCGCCGTAGGCGAACGATGCGCCGGCGACGACGACATCGCCGGTGGGTGGGAGCGCGACCGAGCCCTTTCGCTCGGCAACGTCGACCGGCGTGTCGAGCAGCGCGAACAGCTTGTTCAGCCCGGCGCCCGCGGACTGGAGGATGTTGAAGAGCTGGCTGAGCTGCTGCACCGGCTCGAAGAGGTTCGAGAGCGTGAGCACGAAGAACGTGACCGTGCCGACCGTGAGATCGCCGGTGTGCACCCACCAGCCGCCGATGCCGACGGCCGCGGCGGTGGTCCCCAGCCCGGCGAGCTCGATGACCGGCAGGTACCACGCCGAGATCTTCACGGAGCGCATGTGGGCGTCGTACAGGTGGCGGCTGCGGCCGCGGAAGCGCCTGGCCTCGACGTCCTCGCGACCAAACGCCTGGACGACGCGCACGCCGGCAAGGCCCTCCTGCAGGCTCGACAGCGTCTGGCCGATCCCGTCCCGCACATCGAGATAGGCGACGTTCGACAGCCGTTGGAACCGCACGCTGGCAACGATCACGGGCGGGAGCGCTATCGCGCACAGCAGCAGCAGCTTCCACGACACCACGGCGAGGACCGCGAACGACACCACGAGCAGCAGGCCGTTGCTCAGGAACATGAGCAGACCCATCTGCACCAGCTCGGACAGCGAGTCGATGTCAGAGGTCATGCGGGAGACGATGACCCCCGCCTTCTCCCGGTCGTAGAACGGCATCGACAGCCGCTGCAGGTGATCGAAGACCCGCACGCGTAGGTCGCGCAGGAACGACTCGCCGACGCGGCTGATGAGCAGGATCTGCATCCGGTAGACGAAGTAGGCCGCGGCGGCGACGAGGACATAGCCGACCACGGCGATGTCGAGCGCGCCGGCGTCACGCGCCTTGATGCCGTGGTCGATGCCATAGCGGACGAAGAACGGGCCGGCCAGCACGGTCGCCGTCCAGAGCATGACCATGACCGTCGCGACGACGACCTGGCGACGGTACGGGCGGAGCATCGCGCCGCACCTGCGCAGCACGTGCTTGGCCCGATCCAGGTCGAGCTTGTCCTCCTCCTCGACACCGCCCGACATCCACCACATCAGCGCGACGCCTCCAGCGCGTCGTCCTCGTCGACCGCGACCGACGCGAGCACCTCGCGGTAGGCCTCGCTCGTCGCGAGCAGCTCGGTGTGCGTCCCGTCGGCGATGACGCGACCACCACCGAGCAGCACGACGCGATCGGCGAGGGCGATCGTCGCGGGACGGTGGGCGATGACGATGGTCGTACGGCCGCGCATCACCTCGGCGAGCGCGTCGCGGATCTCGTGCTCCTTGGTCGGGTCGACGGATGAGGTCGCGTCATCGAGGATCAGGACGCGCGGGTCGGCGAGGATCGCTCGCGCGATCGCGATGCGCTGGCGTTGCCCGCCTGACAGCGAGTAGCCACGCTCGCCGATCGGCGTGGCGTATCCCTCGGGCAGCCGCTCGATGAAGTCGTGAGCGCCGGCCAGTCGCGCCGCCCGCTCGATGAGGTCGAAGCCTGCGTCCGCGTCCGCGAAGGCGATGTTGGCAGCGATGGTGTCGCTGAAGAGGAACGTCTCCTCGAAGACGATGCCGACCGACTTGCGCAGCCCGCGAAGCGCGAGCTCGCGCACATCGACGTCATCGACCAACACGCGCCCGCTCTGCACGTCGTAGAAGCGCGGGATCAGCCGCGCGACCGAGGTCTTGCCCGACCCAGTCGCGCCGACGAGCGCGACGGACTCGCCCGGCGCGATGGCGAGATCGAAGCCGTCGAGCACCACCGGCAGACCGCTCGCGTAGCGGAACCCGACAGACTCGAACCGCACCTCGCCCAACCCGCGCTCGCGGTGGGTGGGCAGGGGCAGGCCGTCGTCGCTCTCGGCGATCACCGGCTCGGTCGTGAGCACCTCGTGGACGCGCTCGGCCGACGCCGCTGCGCGCTGGCCCTGGGCGAGGATGTTGCCGAGCATGCGCAGCGGCCAGATGAGCTGGACGACGTAGA
>CAZXLP010000191.1:0-2890 GCA_964642085.1 uncultured Anaerolineaceae bacterium | reverse complement strand
TCCGAGGTCTACTTCGGGATCAACGACCTGAAGTTGCTCACGCCGGCGCAGGCCGCGTTGCTGGCGGGCATGCCCCAGGCCCCCGACGCGTACGACCTCTACAAGTGGGTCCCGCGCGACGCACAGGGCAACATAATCCGCGACGCACAGGGTCGGCTGGTCGTACCAACCCAGTCGCTCCAAGGCGAGCCGCTGCCGCCGCCAGTGGAGCGGCGCAACTTCATCCTGCGCGCTCTCGAAGAAGGCCGCGGTCACTTCATCCGTCTGACCACGGCGCAGCTCGACCAGGCGCTTAACGAGCCGATCGTGCTCGCCGAGGAGAACCGGATCGTGTTCCAGGCGCCCCACTTCGTCTGGTACATGAAGGACCAACTTGACACGCTCCTGCTGAGCCTTTCGCTCGCTCCGGCAGAGCGAGGCGGGTACAAGATCATCACCACCATCGACATGAACGCGCAGGGCCTCGCCGAGCGCTACATCACTGCCGGCACGGTGCTGACCAACATGTCGCAGGACGAGCTCGACCAGCAGATCGAGCAGCAGGGCCTTGAGGCCGACCGGCAGTGGATTCAGGCGCTCCACGGGATGGACCTCCACAACGGCGCGCTGGTGGCATTGGACGCCCGATCGGGCGACATCGTGGCCTACGTCGGCAGTGCGGGCTATTACCGCGACGACCTGAGGTCACTGCAAATGGATCCCATGTTCGACGTGGCTGGGCGCGGCTACCGCCAGTCTGGATCGGCGTGGAAGCCGCTGGTGTACTCGGCCGGTTTCGATGCCGGCACCATCACACCCGGGACGCTGCTCTTGGACGTGCAGACCGAGTTCGCTCGCGACTGGTTCCCGCACGACGCGGACCAGAAGGAACGCGGCCCGGTCCTGATGCGCGACGCCCTGACGTACTCGCTCAACATCCCGACCATCCGCGCGCTCGACCGGATCGGCGTCGACACCGTGGCGAGCCTGGCGCAGACCCTCGGCCTGTCCTTCCCGCGCGGAGACCGTCGCCTGCTCCAGGCAGGCCTGGCCGGGGCGATCGGTACGGCCGAAACCAACATGGTCGAGCTGACATCGGCCTACGGAGCGTTGGCCAACAACGGCGTCCTCGTCGAGCCGCGCACGATCCTCGAGATCCGGGACAGCAACGGCAATCTTGTGCCGAGCACCGGCCAGAACGCGCCCCGCCAGGTGATCAGCCAGCAGGCCGCGTGGCTGATGTCCGACATCCTCAAGGACAGCACGGACCCGCTGATCAACAACATCTTCGGCCCGCGCCTACAGATCGTTAACGGCGTCCCGGACCCGCTCGTGCCCGGCAGCGATCGGCGTCCCGCCGCCGCAAAGACGGGCACGACCGACCTCCTGAAAGACTTGTCCGTATACGGGTACCTGCCCATTCAGTCTGACCCGAACCTGCCCGTGATTGTGTCCTCGGTGTGGATGGGCAACAGCGACGGCAGCGCGCCGCAGGGCGGTGACGGGTCGATCATCGCTGCCGACGGGCCGGGCCGGATCTGGTCGTCGTTCATGCGCGATTACACGATGGGCTGGCCGATGACGCCCTTCCCGCCTCCGCCCCAGGGCATCGTCTCGGCGACGATCGACCTCTGGTCGGGCGGCGCACCCGGCCCATGGACGCGTGAAACCCGACTCGAATACTTCATCGATGGCACCCAACCGGGCGCCGATGGCCAGGTTGACCGGAACGGGTTGCTCTATCGCCAGATGTGCGGCAGCTGGTACGTCGATCTGACGAAGGTGGAGGAGGGCGAGCCAGAGCGCTGGCTCCAGGCGGACATCGACTGGATGGACCGCGCCCGGCGCGGCACAGGCCGCCGCGGCCCGCATGGGTCGACCACCGCGCACCTCTTCGGCCGGATCGACTGGGGCGGTTTCATCGCACCGGTCGACTGCCTCAGCGCCCCCACGCCGACGCCGCCTCCGACCGGCGAGACGTTGCCGCCGCCGGACGGAACCCCCGGGCCGGGCGACACGCCGACGCCCGACAAGACGCCCAAGCCGACCAAGCCACCGCCGACGGAGCCGCCGCCGCCAACGCCGCCACCGCCGACGCCTCCACCGCCCTGATCTGGCAGTCGCGCGACAACGCGGCCGAAGTGCCTGTAAGAAGGCTGCAAGAGGGTGCCATCTCGGTCCCGAGCGGATTCGACGACTAGGCGCGCACCATCAACTGATCACGAATAGAAGATCGTTGGAGGACCACATGGCCGAGGCACGCAGTCAAAGCTCGAAGAGCGGCACGACGACCGCCGACCGAAACGGATCGAAGCGCGGGGCGACGGGGGTTCTCGCTGGCGCGCAGGATGCCGCCGAGATTGTCAGGACGACCGCTGAGCGCGCAGCGGAGCGATGGCCGGAGGCCGTCTCAGGCGCCCAGACCTACGCCCGCGACACGCAGCGCGCGCTCGAGCGCATGCCCAACCAGGGCCTGGTGATCGGTTCGAGCTTCTCGCTCGGCCTCGGCGTCGGGCTATTCATGGCCGGAGCGAATCGACTTCTGGTTGTGCTCGCGCTGGCGCCCGCGGCCGCAATGGCGGCAACGCTGCTCGCACGCGACGAGGAAACGGCCGCCGAAAGTTAGGCGGCCCTCTCCTGGAAGTTCCCGCCGATTAGGCGCCAGCTTCGGCCGGGCGGGTCGCCGGTGTGGAAGTCGTTTTGTTCGCGCGGCTGGTGCTGGACTCGCCCAGATTGCCCTCGACGTCCAGGACGTAGCCGATTCCCTGGAACGTCTTGATCGGACCGGGCTCTCCCGGCGCGGCGCCAAGCTTGCGGCGGACGCGGCTGATCCACACGCGCAGGTACTGCAGGTCGTCGCGGTACTCGGGCCCCCAGACCTTGGTCAGCAGCTCCGTGTGCAGCACCACCT
>CAZXLP010000190.1:0-2917 GCA_964642085.1 uncultured Anaerolineaceae bacterium | reverse complement strand
CCTCGAGCACGGAGCAACAATAAGAGCTCCTGACGCAATCAGGCGCTGAGTCGCCCCGGCGACGAGGCCTCATCACGTCAGAAACTCTAAGCTCACGCCATGTCCCGCTGGGCGACCTTCGACTGCTACGGCACGCTGATCGACTGGAACGGCGGCATCAGCAGGG
Organism: uncultured Anaerolineaceae bacterium; assembly: GCA_964642085.1. Lineage (GTDB taxonomy): Bacteria > Chloroflexota > Limnocylindria > Limnocylindrales > CSP1-4 > JALYGJ01. The sequence goes on along the minus strand of CAZXLP010000190.1, from coordinate 2,751 downwards.
TGCTCGAGGGCTTCTTCGGCGCCGATCGGGCCCCCGAGCTGCTGGCGCGGTACCACCGGCTGGAGCCGGTCGTGCAGGCCGAGGCGTACCGCAGCTACGCGGAGGTGCTCTCGCTCACGCTCGAGCGGCTCGCAACCGAGAACGACCTGTCGATCCCCGAGGGTGAGGCAGGCGCTCTGGCGCGCGCTCTCCCGGAGTGGCCTGCGTTCCGCGAGGTGCCCGAGGCGCTCGCGGAGCTCCGGCGCCGCGGCTGGAACCTCGCGATCCTCTCGAACTCCGACCGCGACCTGATCGCTGCGTCGCAGCGGCAGTTGGGAGTGCCGATCGACGTCGCGGTCGTCGCCGAGGAGATCCGGTCCTACAAGCCGGCGCACGCGCACTGGGAGCGGTTCTTCGAGCTGACGACCGCCGACCGCGCCCGGCACGTCCACGTGGCGGCGAGCCTCTTCCACGACGTCGCTCCGGCGCGCGAGCTGGGCCTGAAGGTCGTCTGGATCAACCGGCTCGGCGAGGCTCCGGACCCGGAGCCCGACCGCGAGCTGACCGACCTCTCCGGCCTGCCGGACGCGCTGGACGAGCTTGTCCCGGCGTGAACCTCCGGCCGCCGCGCGAGGGAGACGCTGGCTCGATGGCGGGTCGCTCTCATTCCTTGCCTTTGCCGGCGATGAGCTCCTGCGATCGCGGTGTGTCGCGAGGACGACGCCCTCGCGGGCGCCGGCTGGGTGTCAATCCTCGGCGTGCGTCAGGCCTGGCGGAGACGCGGACTCGGGGCAGCGCTCTTGCGCCACGCGTTCGGCGCGTTCGCCGATCGCGGCTGTCGGCGCGTGGTGCTCGGCGTGGACGGGACGAGCCTCACAGGGGCGGAACGCCTGTACGAGCGGGTGGAAATGACGGTCGCTGATCGTTTCGAGATCTACGAGAAGGTGCTGTGAGCCGCCTTCGTGCCCGCTGTCCCGACTGCCGCACGCTGACCGCGGTCGCGGTCGGCCCGGAGTACCAGTGCCATTCCTGCGCCCGCGAGTTCTGCGCCGGGCTCGTCCGCGTCCCGCGCGCCTGGGGCGACGGCGGCGAGGCGATGGCCGAGGCCGCGTACATGGAGCTGCCCTACCCGGAGGCGAGCGTGATCGAGGCCGACACGCTCGCCGAGCAGACCCTGATGCTCGCGTCGGAGCTTCCCGACCGGCCGGTCGTCCTCGGCGGCTGCTGCTGCTCGCACGTCGGCGCGATCGAAGCGCTCTCGGCGGGCGAGGAGTGCCTCGCCGTCGTCTGGATCGACGCGCACGGCGACCTGAACACCCCCGCGTCGTCTCCGTCCGGCAACGCCTGGGGGATGCCGCTGCGGATGGTGATCGACGACGGCGCCGTGCTCGCCAAGCACGTCGCGCTCGTCGGCGCCCGCAACCTCGACCCGCCGGAGGCTGAGTTCATCGAGTCGGCGGGTGTGCAGACCGGCGAGGGTGCGATTGAGCGTGCGCTCGAGGGCGCTGACGCCGTCTACGTGGCGCTCGACTGCGACTCCGTCGAACCGGGGGAGCTCGCGGTCTTCATGCCGGAGCCCGGCGGCTTGCGGCTCGACGAGCTCGAGGAGCTGCTGCGGGACGTCGCTGCGCGAGCGCGGGTGGCCGGCCTCGGCTTCACCGGCCTCGTGCGCGATCCGGCCAACGAGCCGAAGCTCGCACGACTCGCCGCGGCCTTGGGTTTATGACACCGCGCCTGTAACCCTGGCCTGATCGGCCGGGTCTAAACTCCCACGATGGCCGAAGCCAAGATCGACGTCTCGATCGAGCACAAGCAGGCTCCCGAGCCCCCGCAGAAGAAGCATCCGAACACATGCCCGGGCTGCGGCTCGCACTACCGGGATGACGAGCTGGCCGCGAACCTGCGGGTCTGCACCCAGTGCGGGCATCACTTCCCGGTCAAGGCGCGCGAGCGGATCGAGCAGCTCGCCGACGAAGGCAGCTTCGTCGAGGAGGCCGCCGACCTGCGCTCGGCCGATCCGCTCGGCTTCTTCGATCTCCGCGCCTACAACGAGCGGCTGGCGGAGGCGGAGGTCGCGACCGGGCTCGGCGACGCGCTCGTCGTCGGCAGCGCCGCGATCGAGCAGCTCCCGTGCGAGCTCGCGGTGATGGACTTCTCGTTCATGGGCGGCTCGATGGGCTCGGTCACGGGCGAGAAGTTCACACGCGCATGCGAGAGTGCGGCGGCCGCCCGCGTGCCGCTCGTCTCCGTCTCCGCCTCCGGCGGCGCCCGGATGCAGGAGGGGATTCTCGCGCTGATGCAGCTGCCGAAGACCGTCGTCGCGGTCGAGGAGCTACACGACGCCGGCTGCGCGCTGATCTCGGTAATGGCCCATCCGACCACCGGCGGCCTGCTCGCGAGCTTCGCGAGCCTCGGCGACGTCGTCGTCGCCGAGCCCGGCGCGCTGATGTCGTTCGCGGGCCCGCGCGTCGTCGCGCAGACCACGCGCGAGAAGCTCCCGGACGACTTCGGCCTGGCCGAGTCGAACCTCCGCTTCGGCCACATCGACGCGATCGTGCCGCGGCCCGAGCTGCGGTCCACGCTCGCACGGCTTCTGCGGCTGTTCGGAGCGGAGTAAGTGCTCCCCGCCGCAAATACGGCCACGCTCCGCACGGCGCGAACGCTTCGCATGCCGTCGTCCTCAGTCGGGCCAATATTCTCGAATATTGGCCCTCCCTGCGTCCTAGGCCTGCTCGGTTCGCGCCGCGCGGATCACGACCGTACTTACGGCGG
>CAZXLP010000189.1:0-2929 GCA_964642085.1 uncultured Anaerolineaceae bacterium | reverse complement strand
CTGGAGCAGATGCTCCCGCTGCTGACCGACGACTTCGGCAATCCCTCGTCCGTCCACGGGCCGGGTCGCCGCGCCCGCGCCGCCCTTGACGAGTCACGAGAGCGCGTCGCGGCCGCGCTCAACGGCGAGCCACGCGAGATCGTTTTCACCGCGGGCGGCACAGAGGCAATCAACCTGGCGCTCAAGGGCACTGCCTGGGCGGGCAAGGCGCGCGGCAATCGGCTGGTGACCAGCGCCGCCGAGCACCACGCCGTGCTGCACACGCTGCGCCACCTCGAGAAGTTCGGTTTCGAGATCGTCACCCTGCCCGTCGACCGTTACGGCCGCGTGGATCCCGATCAACTCGACGCTGCAATCAACGACCGCACGATCCTTGTCTCGCTGATGCTGGCCAACAACGAGGTGGGCACCATCCAGCCCATGGCGGACCTCGTTCGTCGCGTTCGGGCGCACCGGGCTGTGGCTATCCACGTCGACGCCATACAGGCGGCGCCGTACATGGCGATTGACGTTCGCGAGCTGGACGTGGACCTGCTTTCCATCGCCGCTCACAAGTTCGAGGGACCCAAGGGCATCGGCGCGCTGTACCTCCGCCACGGCACGATCCTTCTGCCGCAGATCCAGGGCGGGACGCAGGAGCGCTACCGGCGCGCCGGGACGGAGAACGTGGCAGGTGCCGTCGGCATGGGCGTGGCCCTCGAACTGGCAGTCAGCGAGCGCAGCGAGGTGGTTCCCCGGCTCGCACGACTGCGCGATCACCTCCGTGACGCGGTACTCGCTCTTCCGAACGTGGAATTGACCGGTCATCCGCGGAAGCGTCTGCCGGGCCACCTGTCGGTCGTGGCGCGCGAATCGGACGGGGCGGCCGTGGTCATGAACCTCGACCTGGCTGGCATCGCATGCTCCACGGGCTCGGCCTGTACGACCGGTTCCACCGAGCCATCTCACGTCCTCACCGCTCTCGGCTACCCCGAGGAGGAGGCGCGTGGGTCCGTCCGCCTGACGCTCGGCCGGGCGACCACCGAGGACGAAATCGAGCGCGCCGCCGAGCTCATTCCACAGACAATCGCGCACCTGCGCACCGCTGCGACCATGGTCGCAAGCGAGCTCTGATGACTGAGCGCGTCCTCGTCGCGATGTCGGGTGGTGTCGACTCGTCGGTCGCGGCTGCGCTGCTGGCCGAGGAGGGCGTCGAGACCGTTGGCGTCTGGATGCGCCTGCACGACGTGGCCGACTCATACAGCGAGTTCAAAAAGAGCTGCTGCTCGCTCGACGCGGCGGACGACGCCCGTCGCGTCGCGGGTCAGCTGGGCATCCCGTTCTACGTACTCAACCTCGAGCGCGAGTTCGACGCCGGCGTCATGCAGCCGTTTCTGAACACGTACCTCGAGGGCCAGACGCCGAGCCCGTGCGTCGACTGCAATAGCTACGTCAAGTTCGGGGCGCTCCTGGGCCGTGCGCTGCGCCAGTACGACTGCGCAGCGGTCGCGACCGGCCACTACGCGCGGGTCGACGCACACGAGGATCCCGATCTGCCCGGTGGGCGTCGCTATCGATTGCTAAAGGGCCTGGACCCCGACAAGGACCAGAGCTACTTCCTCTACGGGCTGCGCCAGGACCAGCTCGCACATGTCAGATTCCCGCTCGGCAACATGACGAAGCCCGAGGTTCGCGACGTCGCGCGACGCCACGGCCTGGCGACCGCCGAGAAGCCCGAGAGCCAGGAGATCTGCTTCGTGCCCGGTGGCGACTACCGCACCGCACTACGAGACCGCGCCGGCTGGCAGGCCCAGCCAGGCGCCCTGATCGATGTTGACGGCGCGAAGGTCGGCGAGCACGCCGGCGCGGCCGCATACACGGTCGGCCAGCGGCAGGGCCTGGGCGTGGCCCTCGGTGAGCGTCGCTACGTGACTTCGATCGACGCGTCCGCCAACGTCGTCACGCTCGGCCGGCGCGAAGATCTCTACCGTCGGGACTTCGCTGTTGAGGGCGTGTCCTTCGTCACGGGCCGGGCGCCGGCCACGGGCCAGTTCGAGGCCCAGGTTCGAATCCGCCATCGTGCAGAGACGGTGCCCGGCGTCGTTCGCCGGACGGGCGACGACCACCCTGATCGGGGCGGTCAATGGACCGTCAGTCTCGAGCGCGACGCCTGGGCGCCTGCTCCCGGTCAGGCGTGTGTTTTCTACGACGGTGAGGAGGTCCTGGGCGGCGGTCGCATCGGCCCGGCGCGGTCCGTTCGGGGCGGGCTGGCGCAGATCGGTGCCTGACATAGGCCCGGCCCCGGTTCTGGCGCTGCTTGTCGGACTCTTTCACACCGGCGTTTATCTGTTGCTGCGCGGCTCGGCAGGGCTTCGGTTGCCATTTGTCGCGCTTGCGTCCGTGCTCGGCGCCTTCGCCGGCCAGCAGATCGGCGCGCGGCTGGGCGACCCGCTGATGGTCGGTGACTTTGGGCTGATCTGGTCATCCGTCGTTGCATGGGTCGGGATCGTCCTTATCGTCGCCGCCAGCCTGCTGTCGCCGTCACGGGATCGCGCGCGGTGACAACCGACCAGCTCAACCTGTATTTCGGGATCGCCCTCATTGTTGCGATGGTCGTCATCGCGTTGGCCGCGCTCATTGCCTCGTTCGCCCTGGTCCGGATCGCCCGCGACATGCGGCGGGTAGCTCGATCCGCGCAGAGCGTGCTCGCCGCGGTCGAGAAGGAGCTGCCGGCAACGCTGCGCGACCTGCGCGAAACGAGCTCACAGCTGGCCCGCGTGGCCGAGCAGGTCCCTGTCCGGCTGGAGCGCGTCGACGGCCTGCTCGACGAGGCGGACGCGAGCGTGCAGTCATTGAGGGCCACGATCGAGGCGGCCGAGGAAATGGTTCGCGGGCCCCAGGCAGCGATCGACCGGGCCCGGCGCACGGTGCGCGCCGCCGGCGCCGGGCT
>CAZXLP010000188.1:0-2933 GCA_964642085.1 uncultured Anaerolineaceae bacterium | reverse complement strand
CCGCCAGTCGAGCGCGAGGGCGTCGTCGGACGCAGCCGGTAGAGTGAGCCGTTCCGGCTCCCACTCCCCCGCGAGCACCTGCTTGGACAGGGGCGGCCGGTCGTAGGGCCGGTGTGGCTCCTCGCCGACGAGGGTGATCGTGCCGTCGAAGCCTTGTTCGCGCAGCTCTTCGGCCGCTCGCAGCCCGGCGAGCGACGCGCCGACGATGACGACGTCGCGCAGCGTCAGCCTCAATCCTCGGCGATCGAGATGGCCTGCTTGGGGCAGCGCCGGACGGCCTCCTCGACCTTGCCCCGCAGCTCCTCGGGTGGCGTCTCGTCGAGGATGTACAGGAAGTCATCGTCACGCACCTCGAACACCTCGGGCGCAGCCGCCATGCAGAGCGCGTTGCTCTCACAGAGATCGAAGTCGACGACCACCCGCATGCGAAACCCTCCCGTCCGTGCCTGCGCGGCGACCTTAGCCCGCGCTCTCACTACGTTGTCCCGGTGCCCCGCCTCGAGTCGCTGTCGTTGGATCAGGCCCGGCGCATCGCGCTCGCGGCCCAGGGTTTCGGCGACCGGCGGCCCACCGGTCCTGTCGATCGACGCCACTTTCGCCGAGCGATCGCGCGGATGGCGCTGGTCCAGATCGACTCCGTCAACGTCCTCACCCGCAGCCATGAGCTGCCCTTCTTCGCGCGCTTGGGCCCGTACTCGCGGGAGGCATTGACCCGGTGGCTGTGGGGCAGCGGCGAGGTGTTCGAGTACAGCGCCCACGAAGCGTCGCTGCTGCCGGTTGCGCTGCACCCGCTGCTCCGCTGGCGCATGGCGGAGGGCCACCGCTGGAAGGGCGTCGCCAAGTACGAGCAGCAGCACAAGGAGATGTTCGAGCAGCTGGCACGCGAGGTCGCCGATCGCGGTCCGGTCACCGCGGCAGACCTCGAGGCCGGCAACGTGCCCGGCGAGGGCTGGTGGGCGTGGAGCGCCGGGAAGATGGTGCTGGAGATCCTCTTCACCAAGGGCGTCATCGGCGCGACTCGCATGCGACAGTTCGAGCGCGCGTACGCGCGGCCCGACCAGCTCGTGCCGGCCGACGTGCTCGCAGCATCAGAACCCGATCCGATCGAGGCGCAGAAGCAGCTCCTTCTGCTCGGGGCGCGCGCCCACGGCGTCGGGACCGCCCGCGACCTCGTCGACTACTTCAGGCTCAACAAGCCAGCCGGTCGCAAGCTCGTCGCCGAGCTGGCCGCCGAGGGGCGGTTGCAGGCGGTGCAGGTGGAGGGATGGCGCGAGCCGGCGTTCTTGCACCCGGACGCGGTGCTGCCGCGGCGAATCGATGCCCGCGCGCTCCTGTCCCCGTTCGATCCGGTCGTGTGGGAGCGCACGCGCACCGAGCTCCTCTTCGACTTCCGGTACCGGATCGAGATCTACGTGCCCGCGCCCAAGCGGGTGCACGGCTACTACGTGCTGCCGTTCCTGCTCGGCGACCGGCTCGTCGCGCGCGTCGACCTGAAGGCTGATCGAAAGGCTCGGGTGCTGCGGGTGCAGGCCGCCCACGGCGAGGCCGGCATCGACGAGGACGAGGTGACCGGTCCGATGGCGGTCGAGCTCGCCTCGATGGCCGGCTGGCTCGGGCTGGACGGCGTGGCGGTCGAGGACCGTGGCGATCTGGCCCCCGCGCTGCGATCAGAATGGTCGGCGTGACGGTCACCGATCTTCCCCACTGGGACGTCTCGTCGAACTGGCGGTGGAAGCGCGCTGCTTTTCGGCGCGATTCCACCGCCAGAACGGTCAAGCGGTCGCCGTCAGGACATCGGCGCCGGCGTCGGTGACGAGCAGCGTGTGCTCGAACTGGGCACTGCGGCGGCGGTCGACGGTGACCGCGGTCCAGCCGTCGTCCCACAGGTGGTGCTCCCAGGCACCCATCGTGATCATCGGCTCGATCGTGAACGTCATGCCGGGCTCGATGACTGTGCCCGCGCGTGGGTCGAAGTAGTGCGGGATGTGCAGGTCGGTGTGGAACTGCTCGCCGATGCCGTGACCGACGAACGCCCTGACGACGCCGTAGCCGTTGTCCTCGGCGTGGTGCTGGATCGCCTTGCCGATGTCGGAGATCGGGCGGCCGGGGCGCACCGCGGCGATGCCGAGGTCGAGGCACTCGCGGGTGACCTCGACGAGCCGGCGCGACTCGTCATCGACGTTGCCGACGAGGAACGTGGCGTTGGTGTCGCCGTGGACGCCGTCGAGGTAGATCGTGACGTCGAGGTTGACGATGTCGCCGTCGACGAGGGCGCGATCGTCGGGGATGCCGTGGCAGATGACCTCGTTCACCGACGTGCACAGCGACTTGGGGAATCCGTTGTAGTTGAGCGGGCTCGGGTAACCGCCCCTCGCGACGCAGGCCGCGTGCGCGATGGCGTCGAGCTCGTCGGTCGTGACGCCGACCTCGACGGCCGCACCGACCTCGGCCAGCACCTCTGCCGCGGCCCTGCCCGCGCGACGCATGCGCTCGATGACATCCGGTGACTTCACCAGTGGCTCGGGCACGCGAAAGTGGTCACCGGTCTCTGCGTACGGCGGACGCCCGACCGACGGCGGGACCGGCCGCGTCGGGCTGAGCCGCCCCGGCCGGATCCGGTCGGTGCTGGCCTTGTGGCACCGCTTGAACTTGCGACCGCTGCCACACCAGCAGAGATCGTTGCTCTTCAGGGCCAGTCCGGTCGTCACGATCACAAAGGCTAGTGGCGCGCCACGCCGGTGCATCATGGTGCCCATGGACCCCGCACAGGCGGTCACGTTCGACGACGTCCTGGCTGCGGCCCGCGCGATCGAGGGCGCGGTGGCGCGCACGCCGAGCGCGCACAGCACGACCCTGTCCCAGGTGCTCGGCGCGTCGGTCGTCGTGAAGTTCGAGAACCTGCAGTTCATCGCCGCGTTCAAGGAGCGCGGCGC
>CAZXLP010000187.1:0-2969 GCA_964642085.1 uncultured Anaerolineaceae bacterium | reverse complement strand
GGTCGGTCGTCGTGACCCACTCCAGGACACCCGTGTAACGGGGTCGCGCGACCGGAAAGGTCTGTTCGGCGGTGGCCATGCAAGTCCATTCCATCGCCCTGCTACGGCAGTGTCAAGCACGCGGACAGATGTGCGGCCGGACGTCGGTGTCTCGCTAGACTTCCGCCGTGCCGCCACCCGTTCAGTACGCGAAGAGCGGCGATCTATTCATCGCCTATCAGGTGACGGGCGACGGTCCCGTCGATCTCGTATGGTCGCCAGGCGCGGTGTCGCACCTCGCGCTCCACTGGGAAAACCCCTACTTCGTGCGCTTCGCGGAGCGTCTGTCGACGTTTTCTCGGCTGATCCGCTTCGACAAGCGTGGCACTGGACTATCCGACCGCCCGAAGACGGTCGCCACGCTCGAGGAGCGCACGGACGACATCCGGGCGATCCTCGACAGCGTCAAGAGCGAGAGCGCCCATCTCTTCGGGGTATCAGAGGGTGGGTCGATGACGATGCTCTTCGCGGCCACACACCCGCAGCGCACGCGTTCGCTCACGCTCTGGGGCGCTCTCCCCCGCTGGACGCGGGCGCCGGACTACCCGTGGGGACCGACGCCTGAGGAGCGCGAGCGCCGCATCGACGAGGCCGAGACGCGCGGACCACGGCCGTTCGAACTGACCGACTACATGAAGCAATGGTTCGGACCGGTGTACGAGGATCCCGTGTTTTTGGCCGCGTTCGCGAGAATGCGCGAGTCGGGCGTCTCCCCCGCGATGCGAGTCGAGCTCAACCGGATGAACGCCCGCATCGACGTGCGTCCCGTTCTGCCGACCATCCAGGCGCCGACGCTCGTCATGAATCGCACCGGGGATCCGGACGCGTGGGTCGAGGCCGCACGTTACTCGGCGAATCTGATCCCCGGCGCGCGCTTCCTCGAGTTCCCCGGCGTCGGCCACCTGTTCTTCGATATCTGGGAGGAGGTCGCGACCGAGCTCGAGCGTTTCGTGACGGGTGCGCAGGTCGCCGCGCCGAGTGACCGCGTGCTCGCGACGATCCTGTTCGTCGACATCGTGGGTTCGACGGAACGCGTAGCGGCGCTGGGCGACGCCGTGTGGCGCAACCTGCTGGAGCGCCACTATGTGCTCGCGCGCCGTCAGCTCGTCGCGTACGCGGGAGTCGAGGTAGACACCGCGGGCGATGGGTTGCTCGCGCGCTTCGATGGACCGGCGCGCGCGATCCGCTGCGCGCGCGCAATCCAGCGAGACGCGAAGGAGCTGGGGCTCGAGCTCCGCGCGGGCGTGCATACCGGCGAGGTGGAAATGGTCGGCACGGCGATCCGCGGCATCGCAGTCCACACCGCGGCGCGCATCGCGTCTCTCGCCGGACCGGGCGAGGTCTATACGTCGAACACGGTGCGCGACCTCGTCGCCGGTTCGGGGATCGGCTTCCACGACCGTGGGATCCACACCCTCAAGGGCATACCGGATCCGCGCCAGGTGCTCACGGTCGCCCACGCATGAGCCTGAGTCTTCGTTCGCTCCCGCTCGTCACCGCGGCGGCGCTAGGAATCATCACGATCGCGGCGTGGATCGCGCTCATCGCCGGCACGCCGATGAGCGATCCCGTGACATTCCTCGTCGCCTGGATCGTGATGATGGCGGCGATGATGCTGCCCTCGAGTGCGCCGATGTTCCTGCTCTTTCGCGTGTCGGCCAGTGATGGGCCGCACGGCGAGCTACGGACGCTCGCCTTCGGCGCGGGCTACCTGTTGGTGTGGGCGGTCGTTGGCGCGATCGTGCTGCTGGCGCAGCGCATCCTCGATGTGGTCCTGGACCCAGCTCTGCGGCCGCTCGGCGTCGCCGCGGTCCTGCTCGGGGCCGGCGCGTACCAGTTCACGCCACTCAAGGCGACGTGCCTTCGTGCGTGCCAGACGCCCGCGGACTTCCTGGTGCGGCATTGGCGGAGCGGAACGCTGGGCGCCCTACGGGTCGGCCGCGACCACGGTCTGTACTGCCTCGGGTGCTGCTGGGCGCTCATGGCCGTCCTCGTCGCGGCGGGCGGAATGGGTCTCGCGTGGGTCGCGCTCATCGCGCTGATCGTTCTGGTGGAGAAGCTCGTTCCGCGGGCGATCTGGTTCGGTCGCGCTGTAGGCGTAGCCTTCGCGCTGGGCGCGGTTGTCATAGCGCTCCGTCCGGAGCTGGTGACGCCGATGGCGATGTGACAGGGAGGAAAGAGATGGCGCTTGCGGTCGCGACGAAGTGGACGATGAAGGGCCGGGTACTGATCGCTTGCAACTGCGACTGGGGTTGCCCGTGCAACGTGAACGCCCTCCCGACGAAAGGGAAGTGCGAGGGTGGCTGGACCTGGGAGGTGGAGGAAGGCGCGTTCGGCGAGACGAAGCTGGACGGTCTTTACCTAAGCCTCTTCTGCGACTGGCCGGCGGCGATCCATGAGGGCAACGGCGTCGCCACGGCGCTGATCGACGACCGCGCCGATCGCGCACAGCGCGAAGCGCTCACGACCATGGTGATGGGGAGCGCGGGCGGTCCATGGGGGATCTTCCGCAAGACGTTCACCAAATTGCACGGACCCAATTTCGTGCGCTACGAAGCGAACTTCTCAGGGGAGCTTCCCGAGTTCAAGGCCGGCGACGTGGTCGAGTGCTCGACGCAGTTCATACGCAATCCAGTCACGAGCGCGACGAGCCATCCGCGGATCGTGCTGCCCGAGGGGCTGATCCTGAAGGACGCGGCGCTACTCGCCTCGAAACGCTTCGTCGTACGCGATGGCGTGAAGTACGACCACTCCGGGCAGTACGCGGCGTTCGGTTTCTTCGCCTACACCGGGCCGTAGCTCAGCGCGTTCGGATCAGCAGCAGCTTGTCCTGACCGGACATCGCGCCCCAGACCTCACCGGGACGTCCGAGGATCTGGCGCACCGCGGCGTTCGGCTGCGGGTGCGGGTACGACGTGAACATCTCGGTG
>CAZXLP010000186.1:0-3012 GCA_964642085.1 uncultured Anaerolineaceae bacterium | reverse complement strand
TGAGCTTGAACGTGAACTCTCCCGAGCTCGGCAGCGGCAGGGTCAGACCGGTCGTCGTCTTCGGCGCGAGCTCCGAGGTACGGAACCGCGTGACCTCGAGCGGGTCCCGCCTGATGCTGTCCGTGCGCTGACGGTCGTCCGTGGTGACCGTCGTCATGTCCACGCTGATCTTGGAGTTCGACGCGAACGTGCCGTCGGGATTCAGCGTGAAGCCGCCCTGCACGCCCGTGATCGTGATCAGCGCATCGATCGGCGAAGGGAGCCGTACGAGCTGCTCGCGGACCCGGATCGTCGCCTTCGAGCTGGCATCCACGGTCCAGGTGATCGCGTTTGCCTGCGGCGCAGTCGTGGTCACGGCTGTGGCGGTCGGAGTGGCCGTGGGCGCGTCGGTCACGACCGCAGCCGTGGGTGACGGCGACGCGGCTCCGCCGCACGCGGTATGTAGCAGAAGGAGAAGCGCGAGGGCGGCGACGGGGTTAGGTGCAGGCACCGTCACAAACACGCACGACTCCCGTCATCTGCGGGTGGACGCCGCAGTGATATAGGAACTCACCCACCTTATCGAATGTGACCGTGGCGCTCTTGCCGCTGTCGATCCCGACATCGAACGGCCGCCCGGGGGCGTCCGAGGTGACGGTGTGAAACTCCTTGCCTTTGTTGACGAACGTGACCGTCGTCCCCGCGGCCACGCGCAGCTCCCTGGGTGCGTACGCCCAGTCCGGTTCCTTGCCCGCGGGCTCGATGACCTGGACCTCGTTCGGCCGCGGCGTCGGTGCCGCGGTCCCAGTCCCACCGCACGCGGCGAGCGCGAGGAGGACCAGGCACGCCGCAGCGCGGAAGATCCAGCGCGGGGTCACGAAGACCCTACGTTCGTCCATACCGTGCGGATGTGTGATCAGCTCTCGCCGTGCTCGATCGTGTAGTCGAGGAGCCAGATCCGGTTCCCGTCGGGATCGCGGAATCCCGCGAACTTGCCGATCCCCTCGACGGTCTCGGTCGCGCCCTCGAATTTGACGCCTTTGCGCTCGAGCTCGGCACGAGCTTCGTCGACACGGTCGACCTGCAGGATGAGCCGCACGCCGCCGGTCTCCTGGAACACATTGAGCGTCGCAGAGTTGTCGCCCACGCCGAATCCGACGCCCTTGTTTTCGTCCTGGCGCCAGATCTCCTCGAGGCCGAGCGTCTCCGCGTACCAGGTCGCGCTGCGCTTTATGTCCGTCACCGGCATCGTGACCGAGTCGATCTTCTTGATGTTCACGCGGCACCTCCCCGTTCGACTTAGCATCGCACCGATGGCGCGCTGGATCACTCGCGAGCACCCACGGGTCGATCGCGTCGCGTGCCCGTGGCTCATCGAACGCTTCGTCGACAAAGACGCGGAGTTCCTCTACGTCGCGGGCGACATGGTTGCCGCCGAGGCGAAGCGCACCGGCGCGACCGCGTACGACATCAAGGACGCCGACCTCGGACATCACGGCGCCGAGTGCAGCTTCGACGCGTTCGTGCATCGATACGCGCTCGACAAGGATCCGGCGATGGCCTACATGGCGAAAGTCATACGTGGCGCGGATACCGACGACAAAGATCTGACTCCGGAATCACGCGGCGTCGAAGCGCTCCTCGATGGCGTGCGCGCGATGCACCACCCCAACGACCAGGAACAGCGAAGGGCGTCGAGGCCGATCCTCGACGCCCTTTACGCGTATTGCCAGTCGAAGGTGTCCCGCTAGCTCACTTCGCGAAGACCGTGATCTGACCTCGCGGCTCGGTCAGCACGCCTGAGTCGTACCCGTTCGTAATCCGGAGGCGCAGTGTGTCCGTGCCCACCTTGCCACCATCGTGGACGTCGAGTCGGAACGTTACCGAGCCGAATGCCCCGAACACGGTCGCGTCGGCACCGCTCACGACGATCGAGTCGAGGCGGGTCGATTCGTAGCTCCACCCATCGCCCTCGATCTCGATGCGTCCTTTGATCTCACCGTCCGCCGAGTGAACGTTGATCTTCGTCTTGAGTGAGTCGCCCCACTTCGGAGTGCCTTCGACCTTGCCGCCCGTTGACGCTGGCGCTCCGATGCTGACGGTGGCTATGGCGACCGTCGACACTCCGCCGTCTTCGTCGGTGACTCGAAGAGCGACGCGGTAATTTCCCGGGGCCGCATACGCGTGACTGGGATTCCTAAGGTTTACGCCACTCGTGTCCGCCGCGAACGTCCCGTCGTAATCGAAGTCCCACGCGTAAGTAAGGACGTCGGCTGCTCCGGCGGGATCGGTCGCGTTGCCCGAGAACGTCACCGGAGCGAACGGAACTCCGGCGTACGGACCGCCGGCCGTCGCGGTCGGCGCGACGTTGCTCACATTGACGGTCGTTGTCGCGATAGTCGCGTCCTCGCCATCACTGACGCGGACGTTGACGGTTCGCGTTGCGGGTCCATCAATCGCCGCTGCTGAGAACGTGACGCTCTGACCGGGTGTCTCGAAGGTGCCGTTGTTGTCCAGGTCCCATTCGTAGATAAGTGAGTCCGCGTCCGGATCTGTCGCGCTCGCGGTCAGAGTGACGCTCGCGCCCTCGCCAACGCTGTATGGGCCATTCGCGTTGGCGGTCGGCGCAGAGTTCAAGTGCAAGCCGATCACGACCGGGTCGTGATCAGATGACCGGTACGGACCCGGCGCGTAGAACGTATTCACCTGGTTCGCCGTTTTGAACTCGACGTTGTAGTCGAGAACGGTCGGCTCGTCCGGGTTGATGTGCCAGTCCGTCGCACCCGTAACCTGAGACGCGAGCGAGGCCGTCGCTAGCGCGTGGTCCAGGTAACCGGATTCGCCGTTGAAGACGTAGGAGTAGGCGGTCAATCCGCCGAATTGCCGGACCAGGTTGACGTAACCGCTCGTAGTGAGCGTCGTGATCGGGTCTTCGAACGTGTACGAGTTGAGGTCGCCGATGATCAGGAAGTCGGGGTCTCCGCTACCGGTCGGGTCGGTCCCGAGCCACCGGGCCAGCGCGGCGGCCGCCGC
>CAZXLP010000185.1:0-3033 GCA_964642085.1 uncultured Anaerolineaceae bacterium | reverse complement strand
CCTCGCCCTCGACCTCGACCACGCACATCCGGCACGCACCGAAACCGGGCAGCTTGGGCTCGTAGCACAGCGTCGGGACGTCGATGCCGTTGTCACGGCAGATGTCGAGGATCGTCTGCCCTTCGCGGCCGGTGAACTGGCGCCCATCGACCTCGACCGTGAAGGTCGGCGCCGTGAGACGGCGCTGCGGGGCCTGGGTCTCGAGCAGTCGCTCGACAACGGCGTCGCCCGCGCTGGTGTCTGCGACCTGGGGCAGCAGCGTGTCGGTCATGCGCTCACCGGTTGGGACACGACCCGCACCGGGTTGCACACGCCGGCTGGGCAGGTGCCGTGCGTGAAGTGCTGGTCGAATTCGTCGGCGAAGTATCGCATTCCACTCAGGAACGGATTGGGGGCCAGCCTTTCCAGTCCGCACAGGGCTCCGTCACGGACGTCGGCGGCGAGCGTCTCAGCCAGGGCCGCGTCCGTGGGCTTGGAGAGGCCGGTGGTGGCGCGCTGGCCGAGCTCGTACAGCCGGCGCACGCCGATGCGGCACGGGATGGTCTTGCCGCACGACTCGTCGGACAGATAGCGCAGCAGCAGCGTGGCCATGTCGACGATGCACGTCGACTCGTCGACGACGACGATCGAGCCTGAGCCCCAGATGGCGCCCTTGGCTGCCAACGCTTCGGGCGTGTAGAGAGTGTCCAGCTCCGACGACGGAAGGAAGCCTCCCGCCGGGCCACCGACGAAAACGGCCTTCAACTTCCCGGCTTTGCCCGACCGTGCTCCGCCGGCCAGGTCCAGCAGCCGCCGCAACGACATGCCTAGCGGCACCTCGACGATGCCTGGCTTGGCCACGGCGCCGGTGATCTGGATGAGCGTGGTGCCGGGTTGCGTGTCGTCGCCGATCTGTGCAAACGCGGCGGAGCCCTTGGCGATGATCCAGGGCACGAGGCTGAGCGTCTCGACGTTGTTGACGACCGTGGGCCGTCCCCAGAGTCCCTTGCGCGCCGGGTATGGCGGGCGCTGGTCCGGCTGGGCGCGCTTGTTCTCGATTGCACGCATGAGGGTCGTCTCCTCGCCGACAACCAGCCCGCCGGGCACCCCGACGACCTCGACGTGGATATCGAAACCGGCGCCGAGAGCGTCCGTCCCCAGGTAGCCGGCCTCTTCTGCCGCGCGAAGCGCCGAGTTGAGGCGACGCAGGGCGGTCGTCTGGTTGGCGCGGACGGCCACGTATCCGCGCGAAGCGCCGACTGCGTATGCCGCCAGCGCGAGCCCCTCCAGGATCGCGTGCGGGTCGCGCTCCATCAGCGCGCGATCCACCTGCGCGCCGGGATCCGCCTCGAAGCCATTGGCGATCACGTAACGGACGTCGGCGTCCTCGGCCGCCGCGGTGCGCCATTTGGCGGCCGTTGGGTACCCGGCGCCGCCCCGGCCGCGCAGCCCGGAATCGGAGATCAACCGCGTCACAGCCTGCGGGCTCATACCTGGCGCGGTCTTCTTCCATGCCGCCCAGGCGCCGGCCTTCTCGGCCGCGGCAAGCGTGCCGTCGGCGTCGTACTTGTCAGCGCGTTCGAGCAGGATCGTGGGCATGCCCTTGGGCCCGGGCAGGATGTTCATGCTTACCCTGCCCCGATCACGCCGTACCCGCGCGCGCCGCCCGGGCGCGCAAAGACTCGGCCAGCGTCCGCGCCTTGTCGGCCGTCATGCCCGGCTGCGGCTGTCCGTCCAGCGTCACGAGCGGCTCTCCGCCGTTGTCGCCGCCGCATTCGGCGCCCGCGAAGCGAACGGCCCCGTCAACGGTAACGCCGCCCACGTCCGTCCCCAACACGTCGACGAGCGCGTCGCGGATCCGCCCGCCGCCGAGCACCGTGCAGGTGACGCAGCGACAGATGCCGATCTCGGCCACGCGGCCGGGCTCGAAGACCAGGTTGGGATACGACGTGGCGATGCCGTAGATCTCGCTGTACCACGCTCCGGTCGCGTGGCTTATGTGCTGAAGCGCCGCGACGGGGAGGTGGCCGTAGGCGGCCTGCGTCTCTTCGAGAATGGCCAGCAGCTGGCGCGGGTCGTAGTCGTGGGCCACGAGGCTGCGCTCGAGTGGGCCAAGGTCTATCGGCAGCCACGCGTTGAAAACGCGATCCGGCACAGCCCGGCCGCTGCGGCGCAGAGCCGATTCCTCGCGTCGCTCGGCGTACTGCTCGGGCGGTCCCCAGTGGACGTGGTAGCGGTTCTTGGTGTCCACGCCGCCCATGTCGATGATCTCGATCGGGCATGCAGCGGCGCACTGGAAGCACGTCTCGCACTTGAGGTTGCCGGCTTCGTCGTACAGCAGGATCAGCCGGCCGCGGTGATGTGGCGAGATCTCCTGGACTTCCTCGGGGTACTGGACGGTGACCTTGGGCTGGAAGAAGCGCACCAGGGTGTGGACCATGCCCATGGCGATGCCGAAGCCGGGCACCCGTCCGAAAGTGCTCATTGGCGGCTGAGCTCCTGGATCAGCAGGATCGCCCCGGCGGTGACGAAGATATTGAGCAGGGCGATCTCGACCAGCCACTTCCACGCGAAGCCCATCAGCTGGTCAATGCGGACGCGCGGCAGCGTCCCGCGCATCCAGACGAATAGGAACGCAAATGTGAACACCTTGGCAGTGAACCAGAAGAGGCCGACCAGGACCTCGAATGACAGAAACGCCCAGACGCCGACGATCCCGACGGCGAGGACGTTGAAGATCACGAAGCCGACAACCAAGGACTTCAGGAACGACCAGCCGCTCTTGAACATCCACACGAGCAGCGATATTCCGAGGATCACGATCGGAATCCCGAATGCGAGCGCCCACAGCATCCAGATTCCCATGCCAGCGACATCGATGGCCGGGTTGAACGAGATGTGCAGGAAATCGAGGATTGGGCGCGGATCGATCGGCGAATTCCATCCGCCGAAGAACAGGACCACGGTCAGCGCCGAGAGGATGAACACGTTGACGTACTCGGCGAAGAAGAAGAAGCCGAAGCGCATGCCGCTGTACTCGGTCGCGAAGCCGGC
>CAZXLP010000184.1:0-3048 GCA_964642085.1 uncultured Anaerolineaceae bacterium | reverse complement strand
CTCGGTGCCGGCGAGCACGCCAGGCAGCGCGTCCCGCCGGTCGCGGTGGAGCAGCGAGACGAGGTCGCAGCCGTCGTCCTGGGTCAGCTGGGGGTGCGTGTCGACCACGGCGTTGAGGTGCGCGAAGTAGCCGTCACGGTCCACGCCGCGCTTGGCGAACGTGCTGATCCCGTAGTGAGCCACGAGAGCGGCGGCCACGTCGTCCTGGGTGGACAGCGGATTGGAGGCGCACAGGGCGACCTGCGCGCCACCGGCCTTCAGCGTGCGCATCAGGTTCGCGGTCTCGGTGGTCACATGCAGACACGCGCCGATGCGCAGTCCGTCGAGCGGCCGTTCGCGCTCGAAGCGCTCGCGAATGAGTCGCAGGACGGGCATTTCTCGCTCGGCCCACTCGATCCGGGTAACGCCCTCGCGCGCGAGGCCGATGTCGGCGACATCGTGAGGGGGCAACTTGGCACCCTGCGTATCGGCCGGGCGGGTCAGGTCAGTGGTGGTCACGCGGGCTCCTTGTTGCGGACGAGCAGCCGTCCAAGGTGGGCGAGGATGCTATCCCAGGGCGCGCCACGACGGTGCGCGAGGCGTTCTTCGAAGCGGTTGTGCTCGCGGTAGCCGAGGGCGCGATAGGCGGCAACGGCGGGCGGGTTGTCGACCCTCACGTTGAGCACGACATCGTCACAGGTACGTAGAAGCTCCTGCGTGACGGCGCTCGTCGTCAGCTTGGCGAAGCCGCGGCCGCGGAAGTCGACGTGCGTCATCACGTTGCCGACGGCCGCGAGCTTTCCCTTAGGGCTGATGACATGGGTGCCAGCGGCAGCGATCAGTCGTCCGGCAACGCGGACGCCGTAGTAAACGCCGTGAACGATTGCCTCGGCCGGCAGCCAGCCGCTGAAGCCCAGCCCGTACAGCCGATTGAGATCGACGATGTCGACCGGCGAGAGGCGCGCTGCCGGCCCAAGGACCGGCTTGAACATCTGTCGGTTGACCCACATGCGAAGCATCTGCGGGCCGGGATCGATCCGGTAGACCCGTTCGACAGCCGGGAGCAACGTCTCGTCAGCGGCCAGGTAGACGAGGCGCGGCCGAATCACGTCGCGCAGCACGGCTGCGATTGCCTCGCCATCGCCCATCACGAAGAGCGGCTGAGGAGTGAGGCCGCCGTACTCGAGCACCAGCGCGATTGGTTCGCCCGACTGGGTGGCGATGCCCCACTTGCTGCGCGCAAACTCGCGCTCCTCCAGGTCACAGATGGCGTACGCCGCCCGCAGACGATCCTGCTCGAGGAACTTACGCAGCAGTGCGCGGTCGCGCGTGGCGCTGATCTCGAGCGTTCGGCCGTCGACCGCGGCCGTGCCGTGGCGCGTGGCCGTTGCCATCAGGCGCTGCCCCCGGGGCGCGGGCCAGAGTCGGTCAAATAGGAGCTGATCAGGCCAATCGGCACGAGATCAATGGTCGGGTTGAGGCGGACCCCGAAGACCGCTGGACGACTGTGGCCGTCACTGCCGACCGATGCGGCCATCTGTTCCGCTGGCGAGCGGAGGTCGATCGCCAGGCCCAGGCCATCAACTGCCTCGGCGTCGAAGGAGGTCTGAGGAGCAACGACGTAGACGGGCACTCCGACCGACGTGGCCAGCCAGGCCGCGTTGAGGCTGCCGATCAGGCCACAGGTGTCTCCATTGGCGCAGACGGTGTCGCCGCGCAGGAGCACGCCGTCGAGATGCCTCGCTGAGAGCAGCCAGCCCACCGCCGAGTCAGCCACGACCGTGTGCGGAATGTCGGCCTGGGTCAGCTGGAGGGCTGCGGTGCGCGCCCCTTCCATGCCCGGTGCTGCGTCGGTGACCCAGACATGCACCTTCCGGCCGAGTCCGAGCAGCGACTGGAGGAGCTGCGTTCCGGTGCCCACCATGCCGCAGCTCAAGGGTCCCATGTCACCGTGCATCAAAAGGTTAATCGGTGCCCCGGGGGTTCGCGTGGGGTCTGTGGCGACCCTGGTTGCGATCACCTCCGCCCCTGCGCGTCCCAGCGCCGCGTGGGCCAGCGCTGCCTCGCTCGCAATGGCGTCGGCTTCGGAGCGCAGCAGGCCTGCCAGGTCGACTGGCTCGTCGGCGGATGCGTCGGCGGTCAAGGCGTCGTAGCGGCGCTCCATGCGGTCGACCGCCAGTCGAAGTGCATGGACGTCACCGCGCGCGCCACGAAATGTGTTGGCCGCGGCGCGGAACGCCTGATCGCGACTCTGGTCCTCCCTTCCCACCGAGCGCGCCATCGTCAGTGCCAGCCCGTAGGCGGCCACTTCCGCGAGCACCGGTCCGCCGTTCACAGCGCGGGAACGGATGGCCGAGGCGATCTCGGTCGGTTCGGCACAGGGAACGATGGTCACCCGGCCTGGCAGGTCGCGCTGATCGAGCACCAGGAGGGTGTCATCGCCGAGGCGGTAGGCGCTGCGGAAGGGCGTCTCGGGCTGGCCAGCGCTGATCGGACCGACAGCGTCCACAGGGACGCGCTCGACTGTGGCCGGAGTCTGCACTGGCCCTCCGAGGTCGAGCAGCTCACGCGCCGCCGCTCCCCCGGCACGGCGGAGCTCTGTCGCGGCACCGATCACCGCCCCGGCGTTGCGCACGGTCTGCTGGCCGAAAGTGCGGAAGAACTGGCGCCGAGTTGGGTCCTGGGCGCCTTCGGCGGCCTCATCGCGACGCGCCATCAGGAGGCGCCCGCAAGCGACGGTCGAAGGCCTGCCGATGCAGGACTTCGACCTGTGTCGCGCGCAGCGCGGCTTAGGCCGCGCGAAGCAACGCCCTCAGTACTGGATGACGCTGTGTATGAAGTGGTCACTCAGCCGCTCGCGCCCCTTCAGGAAGAGCAGCTCGACGAGGAACGCGAGGCCGACGACTTCGGCCTTGAGGGTCTTGACCAGCTCGATCGTGCCCAGGACGGTGCCGCCGGTGGCCAGCAGGTCATCGACGATGAGTACCCTCTGGCCGGGCTGGATCGCGTCCTTGTGGATCTCGAGCGTGTTGGTGCCGTACTCGAGCGCGTACTCGACGCTGGCCGTCT
>CAZXLP010000183.1:0-3049 GCA_964642085.1 uncultured Anaerolineaceae bacterium | reverse complement strand
GTCGAGAATCTCCGTCCCGAAGCGGTGCCGCTGCGCCCAGCGCAGGTACATGCGCAGGAGCATCTCCGCCCAATCCGTGGCTTCCGTCCCGCCGGCGCCGGCGTTGATGCTGACGATCGCATTGCGCTCGTCGTACGGGCCGGAGAAGAGCAGGCTCGTCCTCAGTCGCGCGTAATCGGCGCTCAGTGTTGCGAACTCGGAATCCAGCCCAGACGCCATCTCGGTGTCCTCGGCATCGACGGTCAGCTCGGCCAGCTCGCGCAGGTCGTCGGCCCGCTGGACCAGGTTCCGCCAGGTCTCGATCTCTTCGCGCAGCCCCTCAGCAGTCCGCAGCAGCTGCTGGGCGGCGCGTTGGTCGGACCACAAATCGGGCGCGCTGGACTGCTCGTCCAGGTCGCGCAGTCGTGCAGCCTTGGTTTCTAGGTCAAAGCCGCCCCGAGGTCGCGTGGATCCGCTCGGCGAGGTCGCGTAACTGGGCGATCTCCATCAGGTAGCCATCGCGACGCTCAGTCGCGCGCGAGTAGGTCCTGGAGCAGGATCGGCCGGAGCTCGATGATCTTCAAAGCTGTCTTGCTCCGGGCGACGACGGGGTTGACACATGGACAGTATCCGTTGTGCGGGCAGACTCCGCAGTTGCCGTCGCAGTCGAGGCTCATAGCGTAGCTACAGCTACGGCACTCGCGCTCGCATGCGATCAGGTCAACGAACGGTTCGGCCACTGCCTCAACGGCCGGCTTGGCATTCACGGCGAGCCAGACTCCTCATCATGGCCCGGGCCCACCCTCGACCCCGGGAACGTGTTTACACATTCACCGGAGGAGGCACGGCCTCCGGAAGCGGGTGTCTCCGAGTATCTCACCCAACGCACGCTCACTCAAGGGGTCAAACGCGATTTCGACCTGAATCGAGCGCGAATCACACCGTAATCAGGCCGTGACGAGCTCCTCGGCGATGCCGGAGGGGGTCAGCTGCTCGGTCAGCAGCCGGAAGAATCGCTCACGCTGGGCCGGTGGATCACCGGCTGCGGAGCACCATCTCCGGAGCAGCTGCTCTCCGCCGGCGTAGCAGAACACGTACGTGCGCCACAGCGGATGGGTGATGAACTCGAGTGATTTCTCGGCCTGCTGGGGGCTGCGGAGGGCGTCGTCAACGAGGAACCGCCGCACCTGATCGCGCGACTTGCCGCCCGCGTGAAGCTGGAGGGCGGCGTCGCCGCCGCTGCCGCGAAGCGCCCGCAGCGCCTGGTTCACCAGCCACTCGCGTTCAGCGTCGGCAGTCGAGATCGCGATTCCGGCGCGCTGGCAAATCGACACCAGCAGAGCCTGCCAACGCTCCGCGTCTACGAGCAGGTTGCCACCGACTTCGGCGAGGCCTTCGCTGATGTACGCCTCGGGCGTGTTGATGAGCTGGACCGACGCCTCCACCAGGCCACCCTCGCGGAACAGTCGCTGCTCCTTCCACGAGTGCTCGAGGTGATGGCCCGGGAACGTCTGGTGGGTCAGCAAGCCGACCAATGAATGGGCGCGCGTGGGCAGGTCGGTGTTGACCTCGATGCGCGAACGCAGCCCGCCGTCGTACCAGTTGTATGCCGACCAAGGCTGATTGGTCACGAGGCTCACGCTGAGCGACTCGCCCGCCGGTGCCGGGATGAACTCGGAGGACAGAGTGCGGATCTCCGTGAGCAGCCAGTCCAGGATTCCCGTTACGTGCTGAGCAGGGATGGTCAGCCGTACGTCGCGAGCCTCCAGGCGTTCGTGGAGGGTTCCGCCATGCGGTAGCAGGTCGTCGAGCTGGCGACGAAGGCTCGAGTACGCCTCGGGTGGCGTCGGCTCAGGCCTAGCGTCGAAACTCCGCTCGACCTCTTCCAGGTACGACATCTCTTCGCCAGCGACCCTGCGCGCTGTCGTTTCCAGGCCGATCAGTTGGCGGTCCAGCCACCGTCGACGCTGTTCCTCGAGTTCGTCGGAGTTGACCCGGGCGCGGAGGGCCCTCGCATCGGCCGCGAGCTCGTCGGGGCCCGCGAGGCGGGCGGCGGCCTGTTCGCGGAGTTCAGGAGGCCCGTAGTACGCGTCGACGATGCCGTCCTCGAGCTCGCCCAGCGCGAGTGAGAGCAGTACGTAGTCGCGGCCTATCTCGTCCATTGAATGAGCGTCCGAACGCCCAGTTGTGGCGACGCTCAAGCGCCGTGACAGCGCTTGTACTTCTTGCCGCTCCCGCACCAGCACGCGTCATTGCGACCGAGCTTGGCCGCGCTCGCCGGAGCCGCCCCTGACGCACCCGCTGCACCGCTGGCCGGCTCGTCGCCGTGCTGGAGCTGGATGCCGCGCCTTTGTTGCGCGGCCAGCCCGGGGAGCAGCCCTCCCGCGGCAACCGGGGCCGGCGTTCGACCGGCAGGGTGGTACGTACCGTCGGCATGAATGTGCCCACCATCGGCTGTCGTTTGCGTTATGGCGGACTGCGCGCCGTTCCCGTCGCCCGGGGTCGCGTTGAACGGCGCCGCCGCGGTCTGCGTCAGTGGCTGGGGGACTGGCTGTACCTGGATTCGGAACACGGTGTTCGCGACCTGTTTGCTGATGAAGCCGCGAAGCTCCTCGTACAGCTTGAACGCCTCGCGCTTGAACTCGTTCAGCGGATCGATGCCGCCGTAGCCGCGCAGGCCGATGCCGCGGCGCATGTCGTCGAGCTCCGTCAGATGGTCGACCCATAGTGCGTCGATCGTCCGCAGCAGGATCAGGCGCTCGACCTGCGCCCACACGTCCGGACCGTGGCGCTTCTCGCGCGCCTCGAGCGTGTAGTCGAGCGCTTCTCGCAGGTGCTCGATAACGTCCTCGCGCACCGCGATCTCGGCGAGTGAATCGGCATCTAGACCTTCGCCCTCGAGCCCCATCTGGGCGATCTCGTGCGCGAGACCCTCGAAGTCCCACTCATCGACGATCTCTCCGGCCAACTTCTCGTCGACCAGCGCCTCGAACTCGGCATCGACGAAGGTGCGCACCGTCTCGGTCAGGTCTTCGTCGCGCAGGACCTTGTCGCGCTCGGCGTAGATCGT
>CAZXLP010000182.1:0-3053 GCA_964642085.1 uncultured Anaerolineaceae bacterium | reverse complement strand
CTGCGTTCGCATCGCAGGGGTCAGGGGTTCGAGTCCCCTCATCTCCACCACCCCATTGACGCCCACCAGTCAGTCCAGCGCGTGCCGCAGCTCGTCGTGATGCTCGCGCAGCCAGCGCCGCGCGCCGCGGCTGTCGGCGAAGTAGCGGTCCACCACACGCCAGAACGCGCGCGAATGGCCGGCGACCTTCAGGTGGGCCAGCTCGTGGACGACCACGTAATCGAGCACGTGCGGCGGGCACATCACCAGCCGCCAGCTGAACGACAGGGTGCCTCGGCGCGAAGCGCTTCCCCAACGTGTCCGTTGATCCCGGATTGCGACCTTGCTGGGTTCGATGCCCATCTCACGCGAGCGGGCAGCGACACGGTCGTCGACAGCATTACGGGCTTGCGTACGCAGCCAAGCCGTGAGGAGTTCGGCGGTCGACCGTGGCTCCAGCAGCGGGCTTATGACGACGAGGCGACCATTGTCGACACGGACGCTTGCCCGATGACGGCCGTCGATCGCGGCGATTGACACGATCCGATGATGGTCGCCGCGGAACAGGATCTGACGGCCGGCACTGAGCCCAGGTCGTGTCGCCAGAGCCGACCGCCGAACTTCGATTCGTCGCTGATGCCGCTCGATCCACACGCGGTGACGGGACACGAGGTCGGCGGCTTCGCTCTCAGCAGCTCGCGCCGGCAACACGACGACCGCTCGGCCCTCGTCGGTGATCGTCAGCCGCGACCGGAGGGCGCGCGTAGATCGTCGAATGATGAACGCGGGCACGACCGGCGCGTGGGCGGCTTCCACCGCGCCTGATGCTACCGTCAGCCACATGAGTCGGCGGGCCGTCCTGCTCGTCTCGGTCACCGTCGCGTACGGATGCGCGACCCAGATCGTGGTTCCGACCGGGTCGCCAATCGCCATGGAGACCGCTGCGACGACATTCGGTCCGACTGCTTCAACAACGATCGAGCACCAGACCGGGGCGACGGATGTGGTGCTACGTCTCACCGAGTATCCAGGCATGCCGTATCCGGGCATGATCCTCGAGCCCTCTCCGGGGTTCACCCTTTACGGCGACGGCCGCGCGATCTATTCGACGCGCCGCGGACACCCGCCCCCGGGAACACCGCTGGAGCTTCGGCAAGCGCAACTTACCGACGCGCAAACGGACCAGTTGCTCGCCGACGCACTCGGGCCAGGCGGTCTGGCAGAAGCTCGGGCGGAATACGGCCTCACGGACATCTATGACGTGGGCAACACCTACTTCGAGGTCCACGCCGGCGGCGTCGACAAAACCATCTGGGTCTACGGCCTCGGCCATTTCGGTACCGACCTTCCGGACGCAGATGCCCGGCGCTCCTTCAGCGCCCTTGCCGCTCGGCTGGGTACCTTCGCTGGTGAGGTGGCCTCGGGCGGGGCGACGGACACTGGAGTGTTCGAGCCGGAGAGCTATCGCGCAACTCTCAGCGTGCCATTCCACGAGCTCGAGCCCACGGAGGAGTGGCCGTGGCCAGATCTGACGCCATCGGACTTTGCGCCGACCCAGGACGGCAATCTGTTTGGAACGGTGACTGCGGGTCACGCGGAAGTGGTTCTCGACGCCGACGGAGAGCATTCATATATCGCCACCGGATCGGACGGAAAGGATTACATCATTAGCCTTCGGCCGCTGTTGCCGGACGAGGTGGCGTGAGGGGTCGCGAACGGCCGCTTTGCTAGAATTCGCCACCGCACGCGGGGCGATAGCTCAGTTGGGAGAGCATCTGCATGGCATGCAGAAGGTCCGGGGTTCGAGCCCCCGTCGCTCCACCATTCCTCATCTGAACAGCCTGTTACGGGTTACCATCTCTGCCCACATGGCATTCATGACGGATCAGATCGGCCGCTCGGGCGCCGACCTCGCGCTTCTCGGGGTCGCCGGCGCTTAGAGGCGCTGCGCGACCCGAAACCCGCATTCCCGATCCGTCCACCTCCACCTCTGAAAAGAGCCATGCCATGACCTCGCCAGCCGACATCCGCCGCGACCGCCAACCGCGCGGCCGCGCGCCTGTCGAACGCTACGACCCGGCCGAGATCGAGCCGCGCTGGCAGGCACATTGGGAAGAGCTCGGCATGCACAGGACCGATCTCGACGACACGAGCCGGCCCAATTACTACCTCCTGACGATGTACCCGTACCCATCGGGCGACCTGCACATCGGCCACTGGTACATCGACACGCCAACCGACGCGATCAGCCGCTACCTGCGCATGCACGGCAACAACGTGTTCTTCCCGGTCGGCTTCGACGCTTTCGGATTGCCGGCCGAGAACGCAGCAATCAAGAGCGGTATGCATCCGCGCGAGTGGACGCTCAGGAACATCGAGAACATGCGCCGCCAGTTGCGCTCGATGGGCGCGACGTGGGATTGGTCGGCCGAAATCGTCACCAGCGACCCGGGTTACTACCGCTGGAACCAGTGGTTCTTCCTGAAGTTCCTGGAGCGCGGGCTGGCCTATCGCGAGATGGCGCCCGTCGACTGGTGCCCCAAGGACCTGGTCGTGCTGGCACGCGAGCAGGTACTCGGCGCGAATCGGGTGTGCTGGCGCTGCGGCACGCCGGTGGTGAAGCGTGATCTCGAGCAGTGGTTCTTCAAGACGACCGAGTACGCCGACGAGCTGTTGACATACCCAGGGTTGACCTGGCCGGAGCCAATCAAGGTCATGCAGACCAATTGGATCGGCCGCTCGGAAGGCGCCGAGATCGCGTTCGAGGTCGCGCCAAACGAGCAGCAACCCGGTGGTGACGAGATCCGCGTGTTCACGACGCGGCCGGACACGCTTTTCGGCGCGACGTTCATGGTCCTCGCGCCCGAGCATCCGCTGGTCGATAAGCTGACCAATCCCGATAGGCGCGCGGAGGTGGATGCCTACCGCTTCGAGGCCCGCAGGAAGTCGGAGATCGATCGGCTATCGACGGACCGCGAGAAGACAGGCGTGCCCCTGGGCTCCCACGCGATTAACCCGATCAATGGCGAGCGCATACCCGTCTGGATCGCCGACTACGTGCTGATGGGCTACGG
>CAZXLP010000181.1:0-3057 GCA_964642085.1 uncultured Anaerolineaceae bacterium | reverse complement strand
TGGCCAATGCCGAGCGGATGGGCATCGACGGCGCGCTGACCGGGCCGATCCTGCGCGGCGACGTCGGTACGCTGCGCGGCCATCTCGAGGCGCTCGCCCGGCACGCACCGGGTGCTGTGCCGCTCTACGTCGAGGTAGCCCGGCGCGAGGTCGCAATCGCGCGACGCCGCGGCGAGCTGCCCGAGGACCGCGCCGCGGAGATCGAGCGCCTGCTCACGGCTGCCGTTTCCTGACGAGGCGGAGGTGCGGGCCACCAGCCGACCGGAAACGCGAAACCATCACCTTTGCGGGTAAAACGCGAGCCGCTACCATTCGGATCGATGCGCATCAGCCTGGCCGCCATCAGGGGCGACCGCCCCACCACCCGTTTCGCGGCCCCAATCGGGCACCCACGCGAGCGACACCTCGGCCTGCGGCGCACGACTCCGGCCCGCCTGGCACAGGCGCCGTCGGACACGATCCTTGTCACGCCGATGGTCGCGATTCGTCGCGCCGCCCGGGGACACCTCGGCGTGGGCGGCAACCGCCGCCGGGAGACCATGTCCACCTCCGCGGCCAGGCATCGCATCACGCGTCGAAACGACACGATCACCTGGTCGCAGGCCCCCGACAGCGTTCCGCACCGGACGCGCCCGCGCAGCGCGGCGCCGTGGCGCGGCTGACCAAGCAGGCCCGACAGAAGCGATCTCCGTGGGCTCGAACAGCCCGCGCAACATCGTGCGGTGGCGTGGTGATCCGGCAAACCGACGCGGGCATCGAGATCTGCCTCGGCAAGCGCCACCGGGAGCGCGACGGAGCCAGCTGGACGTTGCCCAAGGGGACACCGGACGACGCGGAAACGGTCGAGCAGACTGCGCTGCGCGAAGTATGTGAGGAGACCGGACTCGAGGTGCGCATCTCGGCGCCGGTCGGGGCGATCGAATACTTCTTCACCCAGCAGGGCACGCGCATTCACAAGACCGTCCACTTCTTCCTGATGGAGGCGGTCGGCGGTAGTCTCGATCAACACGACCACGAATTCGACGAGGTGGCCTGGGTGCCGATCGACGAGGCTCGCTACCTGCTCAGTTATCCGACCGAGCGCCAGGTGGTCGAGGAAGCGCTGTCCGTCGCCGGCGTGGAAGCGTGAGCTCCACCGCGTCGCCGACGGATCTCCAGCGCACCGCGCTTGTCGAACGCCATCGCGCCCTCGGCGGTCGCTTGATCGACTTCGCCGGCTGGGAGATGCCCGTCCAGTACTCGAGCATCCTCGACGAGCACCGCGCCGTCCGGGAGCGCGTCGGACTGTTCGACCTGTCGCACATGGGCGAGGTGTGGGTGAGCGGCCCGGGTGCAGCTGCAGGGCTGGCCCACGCGCTGGTGAGCGATCCCGGCCGCCTCGCGCCCGGCAGGGCGCACTACAGCATGATCTGCGCCGAGGACGGCGGGATCATCGACGACCTCATCGTCTACCGCGTCGCCGACGAGCGCTTCATGGTCGTCCCCAACGCGTCCAATCGCGAGGAGGTCGCCCGGCAGCTGCGGGCCCGACTCCTCGGCTACGACGCTGCGATGGACGACGCGTCCCTGCGAACGTCGCTCGTGGCAGTGCAGGGCCCGCATGCGGCCGAGCTGCTGGCGCCGCTGACCGACGTCGACCTTCCGAGTCTGCGCTACTACGCGATGGTCGAGGGCCACGCCTGTGGCGAGCCGGCGTTCGTGGCTCGGACCGGGTACACCGGCGAGGACGGCTTCGAGCTTTTCGTCGACTGGGAGGCCGCGCTGCCGATCTGGGATCGCCTGCTGGCCGACGGCCAGCGGATGGGAATCATGGCCTGCGGCCTGGGCGCCCGGGACACCCTCCGACTCGAGGCAGGCATGCCGCTCTACGGGAATGAGCTTGACCGCGACACGAACCCGTACGAGGCCGGCCTCGGCCGCGTCGTCAAGCTGGACAAGGAATCCGACTTTGTAGGGCGGGACGCCCTCCAACGGGTCGCCCAGACCGGGCCTGGGAAGCAGCTCGTGGGCATGGTCGTTCGCGGCCGCGGGATCGCCCGCCATGGGTACCCGGTGCACATGCCGGACGACGATGCGACGGCTGGTGTCGTGACCAGTGGCGCGCCATCGCCGACCTTGGGCGTGCCCATCGCGATGGGCTACCTGCCGCCTGCCTCCGCGGGGGTCGGTACCATTGTCGAAGTAGCCATCCGCGCCGCGCGTGTCGACGCCGAGGTGGTGGCGCTACCTTTTTACAAGCGCGCCGCGTAGTACCGCCACCACATCCGCGTCGAGAGGAGAACGCCAGCGTGCAGGTGCCCGAGGACCTTCGTTACACGCCCGATCATGAGTGGCTGCGCATCGAGGGAGACGAGGCTGTCGTGGGCATCACTGAATATGCAGCGAACGAGCTGGGCGACGTCGTGTTCGTGGAATTGCCCACCCCTGGGATGAAGCTCGAGCCGGCGCAGTCGTTCGGGGTGATCGAATCGGTCAAGACCGCGTCCGACCTGTACAGCCCCGCCGCGGGCGAGGTCGTGGCCGTCAACACGGCCCTTGCGGACAAGCCCGAGCTGGTCAACGACGACCCGTATGGCGACGGCTGGATGATCCGGGTGCGGCTGGCCGACCCGGCCGCGGCGAGTGCGCCGAGCGAGCGGCTTTTGGACGCGGCAGCGTACCGATCGCTGACAGAGGCCGGTTGAACACCGGGGACTGACTGATCGCGTGACATACGGGCCGCACACTTCCGCCGACCGCCAGCACATGCTCGATGCGCTGGGCGTCGATTCGATCGACGCGCTGTTCGCCGACATCCCCGCCGGGGTGCGCGCACGCGGGCTGGACCTGCCGCCGCCCGAGGACGAGCTGTCGCTGGCCCGAAGGATGGAGACGCTCGCCGGGCGCAACCGGGTGGGCCTCGCGAGCTTCCTGGGCGCGGGCGCATACCGCCACCACATTCCACCGACGGTCGACCAGATCCTGAGCCGCGGCGAGTTCTACACCTCGTATACGCCCTATCAGCCGGAAATAAGCCAGGGCACGCTCCAGACGATCTACGAGTACCAGTCGCTGATC
>CAZXLP010000180.1:0-3080 GCA_964642085.1 uncultured Anaerolineaceae bacterium | reverse complement strand
ATAAGCGGCGCGAACGCATTGAAGATGCTGATCCGCACGTGGCGCCCCTGGAAGCTCACCGGGTTGGTGACCGCATAGCCGTCGATCGTTGCGCCGGTCACCGCCGCATGCACCAGCCGAACGTCGACGTTGGGCAATCCGGTCTCCCACGTGATCGTCCGCTCCGCCTCCCGCATCGCCTCGCGCTGCACGGACTCGATCAGCACATCCAGCTCGCGTTCGGACAACTGCGTGTCGACCCGCTTGCGCTCCTGGCTGACGCTCGTCGTGAAACCTTTCACGAGCTCGCCGGCGATGCCGATGATCACCTGGCTGGAGCGGAAGCCGGCCATCTCCTCCGCCTCCTGGAGGGCGACCTGACAGTTGTCGACGACGGCCGAGATGTCGGCAACGGTTCCCGAGGACATGTGGGCGAGGCCCTGTCGCTTGCGCCCGACGCCACGGACCGTAGCCCTTCCTGCGTCATCGATATCAAACACGAGCGCCTTTGCGAACTCAGTCCCGATATCGAGCGCCGTGCAGGCGCCCAGCTTCTCGCTGTCCGCCCGCTGCAGGAAGCGGCGCCAGAAGGCCATGCGCGCGTCAGTCTGGTGTCTGGGTGCTCTGGTTGTCTGAGCCGTCGCGCAGTCGGGCCTCGAGCGCCTCACGAATTGCCTCGAGCGCACTCGGGAGCCGATCACGGCGCGTCCCGCGCGCCTGGGCCATCTCGGCCCGCCCGCCGCCGCGACCGTCCATCACCGGCGCACCCTGGTTGACGAGTGCGCTGGCGGACACGCCGCGCGCCACCAGATCGTCGCTCACGGTAACGAACAGCTGCGGCTCGTCCGCCTCTAAAGCCAGGGCGATGACGCCGTCGCCCAGCTCGGCGCGTACCGCGCGGGCAAAGCTCTGCAGCTCCTTCATTGAGTCGAACGGGTAGGCATAGGCGAGAAAACGGGCACCGTCGATAGATTCGGCCGATTGCGCAAGTCGAGATGGCGGAGCGGTGCTGACAGTGCCTTCGCCTCGGACGCGGATCCCTTTTCCCTTCAATTCGTCGATTCGTGCTGGGAGCTGATCGATCGACTTCGCACCGGCGACTTCAGCCGCACGCTCCAGGATGGCGAGTCGTTCGCTCACGTACTTATCGGCCGTGTCGCCGGTCAGCGCCTCGATGCGGCGCATCCCGCTGCCGATGGAGCGCTCGCCGGTGATCACGAACGAGCCAATCTGGCCGGTCGCTGAGCAGTGCGTGCCGCCACACAGCTCGCGGCTGTAGCCATCGACGAACACGACGCGCACCTTCTCGCCGTACTTCTCGTCGAAGAACGCGTCGGCCCCCTCTGAGATGGCCTCGGCCATGGTCATGAAGCGCGGCGTCGCTGTCCGGTTCTCGCGCACCACCCGACGCACTTCCGCCTCGATCGTGCGCTTCTCGTCGGGGCTCAGCGCCCGATCCATCGGGAAGTCGAAGCGCAGGTAATCGGGGGACACGAGTGAGCCTGCCTGGCGCGCACTCTCGCCGACGTTGTTGCGCAACGCCCTGTGCAGGACATGCGTCGCGGTGTGATTGCGCATCGTTCGAGCGCGGCGCTCGTCGTCGACCTCGGCGACGACCACGTCGCCCACTGCCAGGCGGCCGTGGAGCGTGCCGCGGTGAACGATCAAACCCGAGGCCGGACGCTGCGTGTCGGTGACGGTGAATAGAAGTGCGCCATCCGGGGCGTGCAGCACTCCCTGATCGCCAATCTGGCCGCCGCCCTCGGCATAGAACGGCGTCCGATCCAGGACGATCTCGGCCTCCGCCGCGGCCGGCGTGCGCAGCTCGATCTCCGGCACCGCCGCCAGATCCTGGTACTCGGTGCCGTCGCGCAGGATCGCTACGACCTTTGCCTCCGCCCTGGTCGTCTCGTAGCCCAGGAACAGCGTCTCGCCTTGGCGAGATGCGATGTTCTCGTACAGCCCGGTCATCTCGGCGTGGCGCGCCATATCGGCCTTGCGGCCGCCCCGGCTGCGCTCGCGCTGCGCTTCGAGTTCGCGCTCGAAGCCTTCTCGGTCGACCCGGACTCCGTACTCGGCGGCCAGCTCGGACGTCAGATCGATGGGGAATCCATATGTGTCATGCAGGCGGAAGGCGATGTCTCCGGGCAGCACCGGTGAATCGGGCGGCAGGTCCTCGGCGCGAACACCACCGACTTTGCGGTCCGCTCCCGTGAGAGGGATCAGAGCCTCCTCGAAGTGGATGACGCCGGCGTCCAGGGTGCGCTCGAACTGCCTTTCCTCTGCCGCGATGACCGACGCGATGTCCCGCCGGCGCGGTTCGAGCTCCGGATATGCGTCCTTCATCGTGTTCACGACGACATCAGATAGCTCCGCCAGGAACGGCTCAAGTCGGCCGAGCAGCCGGCCGTGGCGCACCGCGCGTCGGAGGATCCTCCGCATCACGTACCCGCGCCCCTCGTTCGACGGCCGTATGCCGTCAAGCGCGAGGAAGGTAAGCGCACGGATGTGGTCGGCGATCACCTGGTAGCTGAAGCGCTCCGCCTCGAACCTCTCGGGGTCGTGTCCGAGCAGGTTGCGCATGTACTCATGGATCGGCGTGAAGAGATCGGTGTCGTAGTTGGTGGGCACGCCTTGAAGCACGCTCGCCAGCCGCTCGAGGCCCATCCCGGTATCCACGCTTTTGAACGGCAGCGGCACGCGAGGCCCATCAGCGTGCTGGTCAAACTCCATGAACACGAGGTTCCAGATCTCAAGCCATCTCGGGCAGTTCTCGGAGTGATCGGGTACGCAGTGCGGACCTTCGGAGAGATGCGCACCGCGGTCGAAGTGGATCTCACTGCACGGCCCGCACGGGCCCGTGTCAGCCATGCGCCAGAAGTTGTGGTCGTCGCCTTTATCGACGTCACCCCAGATCGCCATGCGCTCCTCGGGCATGCCGACCTCGCGCCAGTACTGACGCGCTTCCTCGTCGTCCTTATAGGTCGTGGCACCCAGGCGTTCCCATGGGATGCGATA
Source organism: uncultured Anaerolineaceae bacterium (assembly GCA_964642085.1). Taxonomy (GTDB): domain Bacteria; phylum Chloroflexota; class Limnocylindria; order Limnocylindrales; family CSP1-4; genus JALYGJ01. The sequence continues at coordinate 83 of CAZXLP010000180.1, read as the reverse complement.
GACCTCGGTGAGCAGTTCCTTGGCCCACTGGATTGCCTCGCGCTTGAAGTAGTCGCCGAAGCTCCAGTTGCCGAGCATCTCGA
>CAZXLP010000179.1:0-3090 GCA_964642085.1 uncultured Anaerolineaceae bacterium | reverse complement strand
CGACATCGGCGGCGGGGCCAAAGCAGACAAGGTAGAAGTGGCGATGAGTCTGATCCTCGCCGACCCGCACGTCCGGGCGATCCTGGTCAACATCTTCGGTGGCATCGCCCGCGGCGACGAGGTGGCTCACGGCCTGGTCGAGGCGCGCGGCCATCAGGAGCGCCACGTGCCAATGGTCGTGCGGATCGTGGGCACGAACGCGAAGGAGGCCGCGCGAATACTGGCCGAATCAGGCGACCCGGACATTCAGACGGCCGCCACTCTCGATGAGGCCGTGGCCAGGGTGGTCGCCATCGCCTCGGCCGCGCCGGTCCCCGCGTGAGCATCCTCGTCGGCATCGACACGCGCCTCCTCGTCCAGGGCATCACCGGCCGGGAGGGCGCGTTCCACGCCCAGCAGATGCAGGACTACGGCACGAACATCGTTGCCGGCATGACCCCCGGCAAGGGCGGCCAGACCGCGCTGACACGTCCGGTCCGGGTCTTCGACACGTGCCGTGAGGCGGTCGCCCAGACGAACGCGAACACCAGCGTGATCTACGTTCCGGCCGCCGGCGCGCCGGACGCGATACTCGAAGCGCTCGACGCGGGAATCCAGACCATCTTCTGCATCACCGAGCACATTCCGGCTCTCGACATGCTCCGCGTGGTCGCGGCTGTCGACCAGGCCGGCGCGCGATTGGTCGGTCCGAATTGTCCTGGGGCGACGTCCGTCGGCCGGGCGAAGGTGGGCATCATCCCGGGCGGCATCCACAAGGCGGGCCGAGTGGGCGTGGTGAGCAGGTCGGGCACCCTGACCTACGAGGTCGTGGAGGCACTGACGGAGGCTGGGATCGGACAGTCGACGTGCGTGGGCATCGGCGGCGACCCGATCAACGGCTCGAACTTCGTCGACATCCTGACGCTGTTCCGCGACGACCCCGAGACGGAGGCGGTCGTGCTGATCGGCGAGATCGGCGGCGACGCCGAGGAGCGCGCGGCGGACTGGATTGCCGAGCACATGTCGGGCGTGCCCATGGCCGCCTTTATCGCCGGCCGCACCGCGCCACCGGGTCGACGGATGGGCCATGCGGGGGCGATCATCAGCGGCAACAGGGGGACCGCGCAGAGCAAGGTCGACGCACTGGAGGGGGCCGGCGTCCGGGTGGCCGAGGCGCCCAGCCAGATTCCGGAGTTGTTGAGGGCGGCGGGCGTTCGGCCCGACTGAGGGCAAGGAGGGTCAGATGTCGTTCACAGGCTCGACGTTCGGCAAGTACAGCGCCAAGTGGCTGTTCATCGTCGGGATCATCGAGCTGGCCGTCGCTGCTTTCTTAGTATTCCTGGGGGTCGCGATCCCTGTCGTCGCTGCCGGCATGTGGCTAACCGGGGCAATCCTGGGCGTGACCGGCATCGTCCTCATCCTGGTCGCCGTGCGACTCCGCAAGTCGTCCGCGGCGACGGATCAGATACTCACCAACGGCATCGCCGGCACCGCCCAGATCACCGGCTTGACTCAAACGGGCATGCAGCTGAACGAGCAGCCGCAGGTCTCGATGAACCTGCTGATCTCCCTTCCGGACCGGCCGCCGTACGCGGCGACGCGCAAGGAATTTGTGCCGCTCATCCTCCTCGGCCGGTTGACATCGGGCCAGCCGCTCGCGGTAAGGGTCGACCCAGCCGACCCGCAGAAGGTCGTCATTGACTGGCAGAACATCGGGCTCATGCCGCCGATGGGTCAGCCGATCTTGGGCACGCAGCCGATGGGCCAGCCGATCTTGGGCATGCAAGCGACGGTGGGCGGTGCCCCGATGCCGAGCGGAGCGGGCAGCGCGACGGCGAGCTCAGGCGTCGATGAGAGCTTGAGCCAGGTCCAGGCCGCGCTCGCGGCGAGCGGTGCTGCGGCGGCCGCGCCCTTCGCTTCTGCCGACCAGGGCACCTACTCCATCGAGCAGCTGCGCGAATACCTGCGCTCGTCCGGCCTCCAGGGCGAAGCGCGCATTGACAAGCTCACCGACACGGGCCAGATCGTCGGCGATGAGCGGCTTTACACGATGCAGGTCACGCTCGAGTTACCCGGCCGCCCGCCCCAGCAGCTCGCCGAATCGGCGGCGATGGTGCCGCTCCGTGCGATGCACAAGGTCCACGTCGGCTGGAAGGTCCCGGTCCGCGTCGCCGCCGACAATCCGAACCTGATGATGTTCGAGTGGGACAAGCTCTGACCCAGGGTCAGTCGGACAGGCCGAGCGCCTTCCAGGCCGGACCTCCCGGAGCCTCGATCAGCTCTACCAGAACACCGTTGCAGCTGCGCGGGTGGATGAACGCAACCGGCCCCTCTGCGCCCGGCCGCGGCTCGGTATCGATTAGCTCGACACCCTCCCCCGCCAGCCGGTCCAGCTCGGCGGCGAGATCAGCGACCTCCAGGCAGACGTGGTGGAAGCCCTCACCGCGCGACTCGAGGTATCGCGCGACGCCGGTCGACGGATCGGTCGGCATGACCAGCTCGATCTTCGATTCGCCCACCGGCAGGAAGGCGATGGTCACGCCGTCGCCGGCGATCGGGAGCACCAGCTCGACCGGGAGGCCGAGCCGGTCGCGGTAGAACGACAGGGACTGGTCGAGATCGCGCACGACGACGGCGACATGGTGGACTATTCCTGGCCGGCTCAAGGGCAAACCGAACGACTGTTCTGTTCTGGCCATCAGACGGTGATGAGCTCGCGGTGCTCCCCGAAGGTGACGCGCAGCCGGTCGCTGATCTCGCCCAGAGTCGCCCGAGCCTTGACCGCGTCGACGATGAGTGGCATGAGGTTGTCGTCGCCGGTAGCGCCCTCGGCCAGCCGGTCGAGCGCCCGCTCCCACGCGCCGCTGTCGCGCGCAGCTCGCAGCCGGCGGACCTTATCGACCTGTTCCCGCTCGGCGGTCGGATCGATCCGCTGCAGATCGGGGGTATGCACCTCGTCGTCGCGGAATCTGTTGACGCCGACGACGATCCTGTCGCCCGCCTCGACTTCCCGCTGCACGCGGTAGGCCGCCTCCTGGATCTGGCGCTGCTGGAACCCGGCATCGATGGCCGCGAGCGCCCCGCCCATGGCGTCGATCTGGTCGAGGTAGT
>CAZXLP010000178.1:0-3094 GCA_964642085.1 uncultured Anaerolineaceae bacterium | reverse complement strand
CATGGGATTGAAGCGAAGCTCGATCGTGGTGATGTTGTTCTTGCGGTACGCGCCGCCGATGACCTCGTAGACGGATCGCTCGACCGCGATCGGCGAGGACTGGATCAGCTCGGTCCAGTGGAAGAGCTGGAGGTAGCCGTCGAAGCTCCGGCCGCGGCGTGCCGAGACGGTGATGAGCTGGCGGAACTCCCAGAAATCCTTGGTCGGCAGGCGTATGCCCTGCGCGTGGGCGATGCCCCACATGATCGCCGGCGCGACCGCGCCGCCGAGGTGGGTATGAAGTTCGGTCAGTGGCCGGGTGCGCGGAAGGACGCTGGGCACGGCCCGATGCTATCGGAGCGTGCCGCTGTCTTTGTCTGCCGGCCGTGCCCTCAGCCTTCGGAGTTCGCGGCGAGGCGCCGAGTGAACCGATAACCGCTGCCGATAGCACGGTCGCGCCGGCAAACGCCGCGAATAGTCTCTGCGTCCCACTCATGGTGTGACGCTCCGTTCGATTCGCATGAGGCGTGGTTGCCGGCTACGGGTGCTCGTCAGGGGTCGTACATCCACAGCTCCCTGTCATCTCCCGTCTCGCCACTCGACACAAAGAACAGCCTGGTGCCCACATACAAGAGGTCGCTCGGGTTGCTGTCGCCGTCGTTGTTGAGGTCGTCGATCAAACCAAGGCAGCACCCCGACCCATCGAACCAACACAGCTCACGACCGCTCGAGCCATCGTCGCACATGAAGAACGCACTGGTCCCGACGGCGGTGATCTCGCCGATGAGCGCCCCGCCAGCCTCGTTCAGCTCGCCAACCATCTCTGTGCCGCCCTCTGTGCCGTCGCTTCTCCACAGTTCGCGGCCGTGGGTTCCATCATCGGCACTGAAGTACAACAATCCGCCCACATTGGCCAGCTGCTGAGGGGCCGAGTAGCTGGTGGGGTTGATGTCCTCAACGCGGATCGTTCCGGCTTTGGTCCCGTTGCTCTTCCAGAGCTCAGGATCGAAATCGTTGGTGCCGTCGTCCGCCACGAAGAACAGTGTTCCCGCCACGTCCGTCAGCTCAAACGGCGCGGAGCCTGCATCGGGTCGGATGTTCTTGACTCGCTTCGTCCCGGCGGTAGTGCCATTGCTCTTCCACAGCTCGAAACCGTCGCTTTCGAGGGCGGCAAAGAACAGGCGAGATCCAACCGCGGTCAGCTCGCGAATTCCAGGGCCAAAGAACGGATTCATGTCTCTGACCTTCACCGTACCGGTCGCCGTCCCATCACTCTTCCAAAGGTCCCAATTTCGGCTCATCGGATGTTCGGGATCCGTACGTTGCTGCGCAATGAAGAAGAGCACGCCGGAAACCTCTGTCAGCTCGCTTGGATTCGAGCCCTTGGATCCTGGCCTGATGTTCTTCAAGCGGACGGTGCCTGCCGCGGTGCCGTCGCTCTTCCATAGCTCGCGCCCCGACGTCCCATCGTTGGCGGCGAAAAACAGCGTGCCTCCGATAGCCGTCAACTCTCCGGGATCCGAGCTGCCCGTTGGATTGATGTCGGCCACCTGCTTTGTTCCAGCCTTGGTGCCGTCACTCCTCCAGAGCTCGCGACCGTCTGGGCCGCCCGCGGCGAAATACAGAATCCCACCCATGGCCTCGAGGTCAGTCGGGTCGGAACCCCCTGGTCCAAGGAGGATGTCCCTGACGCGTCCTGTCCCTGATCCTGTGCCGTTGCTCTTCCACAGCTCTCGCCCGTTGGTCCCGTCGTCCGCGCTGAAAAAGACCTTCCCGTTGAATTCGGTGAGCTCTCGCGGAGTGGCGTCCCCGGTGGGGTTGATGTTCTTGATGCGTTCCGGAAACAGGCCGCCCGCCACCGGCGGCGCGAACGCCATGCAGGTCAAAGCGACCACGCTAACGGCGCCTGCCAACCGGTTAAGTCGTCTCCAGCTCCGCTCAAGGAACATAGCGCCAGAGTTCCCTTCCGTTGATGCCGTCGTCGGCCGTGAAGTAGAGCGACCCGCCGGCAGCAGTCAGCCGCATTGCGTTATCGACATCTGCCACGTATTCGGTGCCGCCTACGGTCCCGTCGCTAGTCCAGAGATCCTCATCGACGATCAGATAGAGCGTGCCCCCAACGTTGATGAGTTCATCCATGCGTGACGTCTCGTGTACGGCCACAAGGGACTCGGTCCCAACCGTCGTCCCGTCGCTCACCCAGAGCGACTTCTCGTCGCCGTCCCAATTTCGGAAGAAGAGCCTGCCCGCGACGCTCGCCAGGAAGTGGGGATTCGCGAGCTGCTTGACGAGGGTCGTGCTGGCTTGTGTACCGTTGCTTTTCCAAAGACCGTCGGTGATATCCGTGTCGTCGTCAACGAATCCGCTGAAGAACAGAGTTCCGCCGACGTTCGTTAGCGACCCTCCGATGACGTCGCCTAGGAGCTTCGTGCTCGCCTGCGTCCCGTTGGTCCGATAGAGGCGGCCCTCGGCCACCCAGAACAGCCTTGGGCCAGACTTGGTTATCTCCCGCGGATAACTCGCGTCATCGTCGACCCCGCCCGGCGAATGGAAGTGCCGGGTTCCCGACGCAGTGCCATTGCTCTTCCAAAGGCCAAGCCCCGCGCAGACGTCACCGCCACACTGGTCGAGAGCGAAGTACAGGCTTCCCTGGAATGCGGTCTCGCCGCCATCGAGCGTCGCGCCTTCGAAAAAGACCTTGATCCGGGTCGTGCCAGTTGGCGTGCCGTCGCTCCGCCATAGCTCAAGCCTGCCGCTGTTGCCGCCCGCGAAAAAGAAGATGCGGTTGCCGACCGCGATCAAGGGGCCCGGAAACGAGCCGCCTGCGCCTGCCTTGATGTTTTTGACGCGGCGAGTTCCCGCGCCGGTGCCGTCGGGTACCCACAGTTCGGCGCCGGCGACGCCGTCGTCGGCGCGGAAGAAGAGCAGCGGCCCGATCGCGACGAGAGACTCAGGGCCGGACCCGGCTGGACCGGGTCGGATGTCCTTGACGCGGAAAGTCCCCGCCTCTGTGCCGTCGCTGGTCCAGAGTTCGCGGCCCTTGGCGCCACCCTTGGCGGAGAAGTAGAGCTTTCCGCCCATTGCGGTCAGCTCCCTCGGATCGGACGACCCTGAC
>CAZXLP010000177.1:0-3110 GCA_964642085.1 uncultured Anaerolineaceae bacterium | reverse complement strand
ATCGTCACCTCGTTCGCGCCGATCGCATTCAGTGCCGAGTGCACGTTGGTCTGGATCTCGTCCTTCAGCGGGCAGGCGGGCGTCGTCAGCTCGATCTTCAGCGAGACGTCGGATGCGCTGATCACGACGTCCTTGACCATGTTGAGGGTCACGATGTCGCGCCCGAGCTCGGGCTCTTGGACGGCTTTGAGGGCCTCGTAGATCTGCGCTTCGTTGATCATTCGTTCGGTCTCAGCTGGCCGCTTCGGCTCGCTCGCGGCCGCGGTCCGAGCCGCCGGCCTCGGCGCCGTGGCGATACCGGTATGCGCGACCCTTCATCCGATTGCCGCACTTGGCCATAGAACACCACCGGCCCGACCGGTTTCGCGATGTGTCGTAGAACGCCTCCAGGCAGGCCTCGTTCGAGCAGATCTTGAGTCGGTTCCACGTGCCCGCCGCCATGGACGAGGTCACGGAGATGAGCAGCTCACCGATGGGCCGGTCAATGCCGACGCCCTCGGCCATCAGCCGATAGCCTTCCTCGGGATGGAGCCGGACGCCCAGGCGGACGCGCCGGGCAGCCTCGTTCAGAGTCGTCACCGCGCGGCGCTGCAGCCCGGCGCCGCCGTCCGCGGCAACGAGGCCCTGGAGCGCGCGACGGACGTCGACCAGCCTGCGCCGGTCGGCATCGTCGTACTCGGTTCCGGGCGAGATCAGCCTGTGGCCGGCGAGCCACGCCTGCGCCGCACCGACGTCAGCCAGATCGTCCCGGCCGGCTTCCAGGTCGAGCGTGTTGAGGAAGGACTGGACCAGCCCAAGCTGGCCCGGCGCCGCACTCGGACGGCTGGATGACACGCGGAGACACCTCGCTGGTTAGTGATCAGGTGGGTCGGTGATCGTAAAACCCAGTGTAGGGCAGGCTGTGATTCGGCCCTCTCGACGCGGCCCGTGAGCGGGCTCCACTTGATCAGCCTGGCGTGCTCGCGATCTCAGACAGAGCTCCTGGGATGGGACGCGAGCGGCGAGGCGCCTCTATGTAGCGCGCGACCATCTCGCGGGTGCCATGGATCTTCAGCTGTTCGAAGAGGAACCTGAGCTTGCGTTCCTGATCGGCCAGGATCTCTGCCTTGGTGGGCAGCTCCCACAGTGCCCGCTTGTATGGCCCCAATGCCTTCTTGCGCGTCTTGTACAGGAATACGTCGTCGCTCTCGCCCGGCTTGCGCTCGTCAGCGGTGTTGAGCTGGCACCACGCCTCGATGTCTCGCAGCAGTTCGGCCGGGAACGCGGGGTGCTCGTAGAGCAGGTTCTGGAAACCTGTCGCCAGGTGGATCTCGGCCGTTTCGATCTCCGGGAAACGGTGGAAGAGCTCGTCCGGCAAGGTGGAGGCGCCGTGCTGAACGGCGCCGGCCAGGCCATGCTCGCGGGCAACCGCCGACAACCGCTCGAGAGTTTCGAAATCGAGCGCTACCTGGGCCACGCCACCGCCCGGCAAGGGCACGCCGCCGTGGCTTGTGCCCGTCTGAACGCTGACCTTTGACAAGCCCACGGTCGATGGGCCCGCGAGGCGGTCGAGGGTTGCCCGATACCTGCGCAGGTAGGCGCGCAGCTCCTCCTCGGTCGAGTTCTGCTTTCCGACCTCACCGATCTCACCGCCGATGCTGACCGTGAGTCCCGGAGGCTCAACCTCGCGGATGACGGCCGAGATTTCAGCGGCCCGCTCATAGTTCACGCGCTGCTGGTCGTCGACTGTCGGCTGCGACAGGTCCACGAGGGTCGACGAGTCGATGTCGATGTTGCAGTAGCCGACGCCGATCGCGTCGCGAGTCGCCTTCCGAATGGCCTCTGTGGTGGCCTCCGCGTCGTTGGCGTACTTGGCCGCGTTGAACTGGTAGTGATCGCCCTGGACGAAAACGGGGCCACGCCATCCGGCGTAGATACAGCCGGCGAGGACGCTGGTTATGTACTCGCCTGGCCGCTGGAACGTGTACTCCTGCTCGCTCCGGGCCAGTTCGAAGATCATCGTCCCGGCATCGATTGCGTCGGCGGCTCGGCACATCGCTGCAGCCATGTCGAACACCTGCGTGCGCAGGTTCACTGCCGGCACGGTGAAACCACTCACCTCGCCGCGGCCGCGGGCCATGTACAGGTCGTTGATGCTCGCCGAAGGAGCGCCAAGGAGCTGTGACGCCTCCCAGATGATCCAGCGCGCCACCTCGATGACACTCGGCTCCGGGCTGAACGTGGCCGACCACACCGCGCTCCGAACACCGTCGGCGCGGAATCCGCTTTCGTCGTCGATGACCAGGCCGCGGTCCGAGACGTGCGCGACAGCGTCGAGTGAGCGCATCAGGTCGGCAACCGACTGGGCGGGCTGGGGATGGGCCATCAATCGAAGTCTCCTCTTCGTGGAACGAGCGGATCGTATTCCCAACCGGCGACGGAGGCGGCAGTGGAACTCTGGCCCGCTTAGTGCGTCATGGCGAGCATGAACGCTCGAATGCAATTCGGCTCCATGATGGTCACCATCACGGTCCTGGTGCTGGCGGCCTGCACCACTGGCGGCGTGCCGACGCCGTCGCCCTCACCATCCCCCACGCCCTCCCCCACTCCGTCCCCGGCCGTCAGCCAAGCCTCGCTCAAATACGCTCTGCTGGCGCGCTTCGGCCCAATCTCATGGTGCGACCCCGATTACTACCCAATCGCGCACGAAGACGAGCAGGTTTTGGCCGAGCAGAGACTGCCGGAGATACAGGCAGACACCGCCACTTTTGAGGCCATCCGTCAGCACCTCGGCCTCATGGCGGACAAGGCGTTTACCGACGCAGACAAACTCGCCATCTACCGCGAATGGAAACTCCTGAACGCGGTGCACTTCGAGCCGGCGGGCGACGGCCGCTTCGCGTTCGATCTCATCACGATCGCGAACGAAGGCTTGGGCGAAGGCGTTCACACGACCGGGACGATCGACGCGAACGGCACGATCGAGATCACTCTCCAGGAAGACAGCTTCCTGACGAGCTGCCCGATCTGCCTTTCGCGGGGCACGCTAATCGACACGCCGAATGGTCTCGTGGCCGTGGAGCAGCTAAGGGTTGGCGATCTGGTGTGGACCGTTGATGCAGCCGGGCGGC
>CAZXLP010000176.1:0-3208 GCA_964642085.1 uncultured Anaerolineaceae bacterium | reverse complement strand
CCGGATCCGGTCACCAGATAACTTCCACGTCGTACTGACCGATAACCGGGTCCGCGGTTATGATCGGAAGGCTCTCGACCTGAGCTTGGGCGACCAGGAGTCGGTCCCACGGATCGCGATGAATCAGGGGTAAAGCCCCGGCTCGGATCGCATGCCCCTCTTCGATCGGCAGGACACCGAAGGCGTGATGTCTCAGCAGCTGGGGCAGGTACACCTCAGCCGCAGCGGGTAGCTCCAGCCGGCCAATTTGGGCCTTGCCCGCAATCTCGTACAGCACGCCCGCACCCACGAGTGCGACGGTTTCGCCCATCTCGAGGATCTCCCGGGCACGCTGGCTGAGGCGCGATCCGCCCGACGACGCCCACCAGAGCACAACGTGAGCATCAAGCAGCACGTTCATCGCTGCCGGTCGGCGAGGGGATCGAAAGAATGGCTGGAGCCAGGCTCGAATTCCGGCAGGGGCGCGTCGAAGTCGTCGTGGATCACGATTCGGTCGTGTCCGGGCTTGCGCGGCGCAGGGTGATCGACTGGACTGAGCACCGCGATCGGGCGTCCGGCTCGCGCGATGACGATCCGCTCGCCTGCGGCCACGCGTGCAAGAAGTCTCGACAAATGTGTCTTGGCGTCATGAACGTTGACTGTGTCAGCCATAGCGCAAGTGTGACTTAGTCCTCTGACTTAGTCAATGCCGAACCAGTTGACCGCCGGCAGACAAAAAAAGCCGCCCCGGCGGTTAAGCGGGAGCGACTTGTCGGTCTGCGAGCGCGGGGTCCGGCCTGGGGCCGAGTACCGCTCTAAGGGTGTCGCTTAGGCGGCGACAGGCGCCCCGTGGAAGAGGGCCAGGTCACCAACGTAGCTGGTCACCAGGCGAACTCGATCGGAGACGTTCTCCTTGATCCACGTCGCGGCCATCGTGGCCGACTTGTGGGCCTCTTCGCGGGTCTCCCAGATGGAGATCGCGACGATCTTGTTCTGGCCGACGTCGACCAGTCCGTAGTCCACGAAGCCGGGCTCCCGGATCAGCATCGGCAGGATGCCCTTCTCGGCGATGGTGGTCAGCTCGGGAAAGGTGCCCTTGACGATGTCGTAGGTGGCGAGTCGCGTGTAACGCATGTTGCTTCTCCTCTTGGCTTGGATACGGCTTAGTCGACACGAAGCGGGTTTGCCCGAGGCTCTCCGTCGTTCGAGGGGCCAAAGGATCAAGCGGTTCGCTGCCTTGCAGTCGATGAACGCAGTATAGCACATGTACTGACTCGTGTATATTCGACACAGACTAGTTACGAATACGTACGAGGTGATTCAGGTGCCCAGGATTGAGTTCGAGGCAGATACAGAGGATCAGCTGCTGGCGCTCGCCTGGCGCTGGGTGATGGGCCCGCAGCACCAGTCTCGTGAGTCGGTTGCCGATCAAGCCGACCACGCCGACCTTCGCCGCCGCCAGCTTGGCGAGGCGCTGAACGCCATCCGCGGGGCCGACAGCCGCCGGTTGCTGCGCGAAGTCGCCGAACTGGCTCTACAGGACAGGGCGCTCGTTCTGGATCGGGACCTGGCTGCGCGCTATGACAAGAGGACGGGCACCGCCTTTGCGGGCATCGTGGCCGGCCCGAACAAGGTCATGCGCCGCATCGGTCGGCGTGACCTGGTGACGTGGGACGCGGACGTGCGCGGCTATCGGATGGATCCGGCCGACGCCGAGGTGGTCCTTCAGCGCTGGCCGGCCGCCTAAGGCGCGTATCTCCTCCCGGCATCGCACGCGCGCGTCGTAGACTCGGTCCATGCCCGAAGAGCTTCGCCCCGAGCCCGCCTTTGGCCTCCGCGGTGCCAACGAGAACATCTGGCACATTGCCGCGGCCGAGCGCTGGAGCGACGGCCAGCGGATCGGACACAGAACGTTTTGCGGTCGCAACTATCCGGACGTAGAGGAACACCCCGATCTGGCGGGCCTCAGCGATGTCTGCTCGGACTGCACCGCGCAGGTGGCGCAGCGGCACTGAGAGCTTCTACGCGGCGTCGACCAGCGGTTTGACCTCGCCTATCAGGCGCTCGATCGTCTCGTCGTCGAAGGGAGCGGCCAGCTCGGCGATCGCCTCGGTGAAGCCCAGCTCCTTGGCTTCGATTAATCTCCCGGCGACGTGAGCCGGAGACCCGACCATGAACGTCACGTCGTTCTCCACGTGGCTCATCGGCGTCTGGTTGTGCGCCATCTGTGCTCGCCAGAGCTCCTGGGCGTCGAGCTCGCTATCGCGGATGATCGGCTTGAAACCGACCGTCTTGACGATCTCGGCAGGATCGCGCCCAACGTCGGCGCAGTGCTGCTCGAGTACGGCAACCTTGTGTCGCAGGAACTCGGTCGTACCCATGCCGTTCCACATGTCGGCGAAACGCGCGATCGTGCGCAGCGTCTTGCGCTCACCCGACCCGCCGATCATCAGCGGCAGGTGCTTCTGGATGGGCTGCGGGTCGTGACGTAGCTGATCGAAGGCATAGCGCCCGTCGCCGGGTGAGGTCACCGTGCCCCCATCAAGCAGCGTTCGCACCGCGGCAGCCGCCTCGTCCAGCCAGTCCAGCCGCTGGCCGGGACTCTTCCCGAAGTCGATCCCGTGGCGCGAATGCTCGTACTCGAACCACGCGCCGCCGAGTCCACAGATCGCCCGCCCACCGCTCAGGTGATCGAGCGTCGCAGCCTGCTTGGCCACGAGGCCGGGGTTGCGGAACGTGTTGGCGCCGACCAAAAGGCCCAGCCGGACCCGGCTCGTCACCTTCGCCCATGCACAGATCGAGGCCCAGCCCTCGAAAATGGGCTGTTGCGGCTCACCAAAAATCGCGTGAAGGTGGTCCCACGTCCAGAGATGGTCGTAGCCGAGCTCGTCCACGCGCCGCGCGGCACGCTCGAACGACTCCCAGTCCGTCGCCTGGCTCCACAGCAGGACGCCCATTCCGAAACCGCTCACTACACCCATCCTACGTCCGATATCGGGCGGTCGCGCTGAGGCTGGGGCCGGTCCATACTCGCGCCCTGTGGAACTCGGTACGGCCGCGAATCTCGCAACCACGTTGGCGGTCGTCGTCGGCGTTGTCTTCGGGCTCGTCGAACTGCGGCGCGCCACCAGGGACAGGCGGGATCATGCTGCTGTCGACATCGTCAGGACTGTACAAACGCAGGAAGTCCGACGCGCGGTCGGCCGTGTGCTGAGGCTTCCAGACGACG
>CAZXLP010000175.1:0-3248 GCA_964642085.1 uncultured Anaerolineaceae bacterium | reverse complement strand
ACCGCGCCCTGCTTGTGGAGCTGGGCGCGGATGTCGTCGTACTTGTCCTCGGTCCAGACCGGCGCGCCCAGTCGAGTGAGAACTTCGGTCTCGTCCGCGACCGGCGAGGCGAGCATCGACTTGAGCGGCCGGAAGAGCCGCAGCTCGGCCTCGGCCAGTCGGTCGTCGCGGGCCAGCTCGGCGGTATAGCCCAAGTCGCCGGTGAGCATGCCCGCCCACTGGACATCGGCCAACTGGCGATCGAACGCAGCTGCGACGGCCGCCTCCAGGTGGCCTTCGCGCAGGCCGATCCGCAGCTCGCCGCTGAGCACCTTGACCACTGACTTGGCGGTCATTGGGTCGCACCGGTCGAGAAGGGCACGGAGAGGAGCCTGCTTCGCTTGACCGCGCGCCGCCGCGATCGCCGTGAACGCCTCATCGGCCTCGACGAGTGTTGGCGCATCTTCCGGAACGTGTCCATGGGCGGCGAAGAGGTCGCCCACCGCCTGCCCAAGGTCGGACGAATCGTTGTAGGCCGCCCCAAGGGCTCCCGGTCCGGCATCCACGATCTGCTCGGCCACGGCGGCAATGGCGGCCCACCCGATCCCCGACGTCCGCGGGTCGCGCTCGGGGAAGGGCCTGCCCGTGAGGTAGGTGACCGCCAGCGGCAGCTCCGCCGGCGTGAGCGAGCGCAGGTACTCGGCGAGCGTCGAGACCTTCTCTTTCGTGCGTGACGTGGCCGCGATTCGCGCGGCAACTTCGCTCCAAAGGCGCATTCGGGCCGATGGTAGTCGTGGTATAGCATCCCGGCCGTGACCGACCTGGGGACGAACGGCGAGTATCTCGACCGCGATCTCTGGCACCCGCCCCAGATCGTCGGCGGCCTTGTTGCGCTGCGCCGCCCGCAGCCCAGCGACCTCTCCGCCGTAGTGCGCTGGTACCGCGATCGCGAGATCGCGCGACTGACCCGCTACCAAGCTCGCCCGATGAGCCAGCCCGAGGTGGAGCGCTTCTTCCAGATCCGGATGCTTGCGGCCGATGCCCTCGCCTACTCGATCGTCGAGCTGCCTGACTGGCGGCTGATCGGGTTCACGACTTTCAGCTCGCTGGACGGGGACAACGGCTCAGTCATGTTCCACATCACGATCGGCGAGCGCGACGCCTGGGGTCGCGGCATGGGAACGGAAGCGACCGAACTCATGCTCGGGCACGCGTTCGAGCGCCTGGGACTGCACCGCGTAGGCCTGTCCGTGTTCAGCTACAACCTGCGCGCGATCCGCGCGTACGAGAAGGCCGGCTTTCGGATCGAGGGCCGGCAGCGCGAAGCGATCCTGCGCGACGGTCGCTACTGGGACGAGATCCAGATGGGCGTGCTCGCCCCGGAGTGGCTCGAGCGCCGTTACGGCCGTGTGGAAGTGGCCGACGAAGCTCTCGCTCGTTGAGCAGCGGCGGTCCTCAGGCGGAGGCCGCGCGACGGGAGTTTCGGGAGTTGATCGATCAGAAGGGCCACGCGGTCGACAACGCGCGCGCCGCGATCGCACGACTCGAAGTTGCCTTCGCCGAGGGCGCGCTCGTTCGGACGCCCGCGATCGATCAGACTCTGGCCGACCTGCGCGTCGCGCTCGAACAGGACGCCGGCCAGAAGCTCGGCGGGAAGAGCGCCGAGGCTGCCCGATTCATCACCCGCGCCCTGAGTCGACTGCTCGAAGACGCCTGACGGGCAGTGCCCGCGCCGCGGGGGTCAGTCGCAGAGGAAGTAGGGGCGCGGACCGTCGTGGCGCTGCAGGTAGATGAGCGCGCCAGCCGGGGTGTGCAACTCGATCAAGTCGTAATCGGACAGCAGCACGGAAGTGGGAGTCGAGTTGATCAGCTCGCCCTTGTGCTCCTCCGTCAACAGGAAGTAGGACGCGATCGGATCCCACAGGCTGCCGTCGATGTCGATCGGGGACGACAGGCCGCAATGGCCCAGTTGAAAGTTGCGGGCGCCTGCGAAGGTCAGTTCGCCGGCCGGGCTGTGTGGCTCGACTAACACCGTGACATCAGTGGGGCCCGGGATCCCCGAAAGGTTGGCCGGTAACGGCACCAGCGGCGGTGCCGTCGCGTGGGGGCCCCGTGAGATTTCCGAGCCGCACGCCGCTACTACGACAGTGAGGGCCAAAGCGGTCAGAATCAAACGCATGGCATCCAGACGCCCTGCTCGCCTCGCGGTTCCGATCGCCACATACACTCGGCATTATGGGCAGCTTCATCGGGCGGCCACCCCGCGTCAGCGAGGAGCAGAAGAAGCGCATCCCACCGGGCCAGTACTTCACCGAGAAGTGGCCGGTGCTCCACTACGGCTCCGTGCCGCGGGTCGACCTTAACGCCTGGGACTTCAAGGTCTGGGGCGAGGTGGACAACCCGTTCGAGTTCGGCTGGGCCGAGTTCAAGAGGATGCCGCGCAGGCCGCTGCACACCGATATCCATTGCGTTACGCGCTGGTCGCGGTTGGACATTGACTTCGAGGGCGTCCCAATCCAGGTGATCCTGGAGCGGGCGAAGCTCCGGCCGACCGCGCGGTTCGTCGTCGCCCACGCCGAACAGGGATACACGACCAACCTGCCCTTGTCAGTGCTCGACGATGACGACGTCGTGCTTGCCGACATCGCCGACGGCGCACCACTCACGCCCGACCACGGCTACCCGCTCCGGCTCGTTGTTCCGAAGCGCTACTTCTGGAAGAGCGCCAAGTGGGTGCGCGGATTGCAGTTCGTCGCGGCCGATCGGCCAGGCTTCTGGGAGCGGTACGGCTACCACAACGACGCCGATCCCTGGAAGGAAGAGCGTTTCAGCGACGACTAGGCAACCGGTTATCGACTCCAATTGCATGACACGCCTGGCGAGTCAAACGACCGCTGAACCGCTCTGGGCGGGTATAGGAACGCTCGAAAACGGGCGCCTCGGTCTTAGGGGCGTACGTTGACACGCACAGCGACTCAAATGGCGTCTGAGGGCACTCAAGACCAGGCCGGCCAGGGCTTCGGGCGTCGGTTGACACGCTCAAGGTGTCAAGACTATCCAGGGCCTGAATCAAAACGGCGAGCCTCGCGGCCCGCCGTCAGTCGTTCAAGTCAGAGCGATCAGTGGTGGCAGGCGCCCGCGCTGCCGGCCGAGTCGGCTGTCCGGAAGGAGCTGCCGCAACCGCAGGCTGACACCGCGTTGGGGTTGTTGACCGTGAAGCCGGCTCCCATCAGCGTGTCGAGGTAGTCGATCTCCGATCCGAGCAGGTA
>CAZXLP010000174.1:0-3266 GCA_964642085.1 uncultured Anaerolineaceae bacterium | reverse complement strand
CGAGCGAGCTGTCGGCCGAGCGCTTGTTGAGGATGCCGGTGACCTTCAGAAGTCGCCGGTTGGTGACCGCATAGTCCTGCGCCCACCATTGCCAGGCGCGGTAGACGAACATGATCACGCCGAGTGCGAACGCAGCGAGCGCGGCGACGCTGAGGATGTCTTTCAGCAGATCCTGGATGCTGAACGAGATCACCACCACCTGCAGGGCGATGCCGACCAGGAACAGGAACAGCGCTGTCCGCGCCTTGCTCAGTAGAGCCAGCCAGTGCTGGCGGGTGCGCAGGATGACCGTTTCTCCCTCGGTCAGCAGGGTGTCCGCGTAGCGCATCTCTCTCCTCCGTTAGGCGCGGGGGTGCGCCCGCGCATATACCTGTCTGATCCGCTCGCCGGTCAGGTGCGTGTACAGCTGAGTCGTCGTGATGCTGGCGTGTCCGAGCAATTCCTGCACGACGCGCAGGTCCGCCCCGCCCTCCAGCAGGTGCGTGGCGAAACTATGACGCAACGTGTGCGGTGTCACGTGGCCGGTCACGCCGCCGATCAGCGCCGCGCGGCGAATCAGCCGCCAGGCTGCCATGCGACCCAGGCGCTGGCCCCGATCCGTCACGAACAACGGTCCCCCACGTCGATTCGATGTCGCTTCGCTCGCGCGCGCCACCAGAGCCGGGCGAACGTCGGTGGCGTAGCGCTCCACGGCGCCGACCGCCACATCCCCGACCGGCAGGCGGCGTTCGCGGTCGCCCTTGCCGATGACGCGCACGCTCGCCTCGGTCAGCGAGACATCCTCCATGTCGAGGCCGAGTGCCTCGCTCACCCGCAGGCCGCACGAGTACAGGAGCTCGAGCAGAGCGCGGGCGCGGATTCCGTCCGGCGTCTCGGAGTCGGGAGCCTCGAGGAGGGCCTCGACCTGGGCCACGTCGAGGGTGTCGGGCAGCTGGCGCGATGATCTGGGCAGGTCGAGGAGGCTGGCCACGTCCCGCTCGATGAGCCCCTCCCCGAACGCAAAGCGATAGAACGCTCGGATCGCGGCGGCCTTTCGGCGGTGGCTGGACGGGCGCAGCAGCCGCGGCGGTCGCGACAACGAGGCGAGATGCTCGCTTGCAACCTTGGCATCGTCGCGCCAGGCCTCTCTGTGGCGCGCGGCGTCGCGTGTGAATGCCCTGAGGTCGGTCGCATAGGCGGAGATCGTCGAGCGAGCGAGCCCACGCTCGACCTGCAGGTACGTCAGGTATCCAGCGATGGCAGCACCCAGGCTCGTTTCCGGCGACGTCATCAACCGCGAGCCCCCGCGAACTCCTCACGCTGGGCGGCAGCGATGTCCAGGAGGGTCTCCGCAGCAGCGGACGTGGCCTCGCCGCCCGAGGACCCGCCGAGCATCTGCGCCAGCTCGTCACGACGTGCGATCCGGTCGTCGAGATCCTTGATCTCGGTCACCGTCCGGCCGTCCCGCTCGAGCTTCTCGATGCGCAGGTGCGCGTCGGCGTACGCGGCGATCTGCGCCAGGTGGGTCACGCAGATGACCTGGTGGTTGCGCGCGAGCCGCCACAGGAGCTGGCCGACGGGGTCGGCCGAACGACCGCCGATCCCCGCGTCGACCTCGTCGAAGATCAGCGTCGGCGTGGAATCGGCCTTGGCGAGGACAGTCTTGAGGGCGAGCGCCACGCGCGACATCTCCCCGCCGGACGCAATCCGGGCCAGGGGCCGTGGCGGTTCGCCCGGGTTGGGCGCGAGGAGGAACGTGACGGCATCCATGCCCGTACCGTCGAGCGCCGCTTCCTCCAGCTGCACGACGAATGCGGCCGATGGAAAGCCGATCTCGACCAGTCGCGCGGTGACCAGCCCGCCAAGGACAGCTGCTGTCATGACTCGGGCGTCATGAAGCTCGGTCGCAGCGGCCCGCGCGGATTCGGATAGGCGCTCTGATTCGGCTTGGCGCCGCGCGCGTTCCTGGTCCGTGCCCCGCAACCGGTCGACCTCGGCGCGTGCGCGGCTGCCGTAGTCGATCAGGTCGGCCTCGGTCTCCCCGTACTTGCGCATCAGGCCGTAGAGCACCCCCAGCCGGGCCTCGATCTCCTCGCTGTCGCCCACGGCGTCGCTGATCGAGTCCTGGCGCCGGCGCAGCTCCAAGGCGGCGTCGTCGAGCTCGGCCTCCAGGCCCGCCAGGCGCTCCGCCAACTCTGCCGCGGAGGGGTCGAGCCGGGCCAGCTCGGTCGCTGCTCTCGACGCGCGGGCCAGGCCGTCGCGGGCGGCGCGGCCATCCCCCGCGAGCAGGTCGTGCGCCTCGGTCAGGAGCGCAGCGATTCGCTGGGAGTTGCCGGCGACAGCGAGGCGATCGCGCAGCTCCTGCACCTCGCCATCGCGCGGAGACGCTGAGTCAATCTCGTCGGCGGCGTGCTCGGCCAGCTCGAGTCGCCGCTGGAGCTCGGCCGGGTCGACGACTACCTCGCGCAACGCGGCTTCGTTGGATCGCATCGCCTGGACGATCTCGGCGACCTGCGATCGCAGCTCCTCGTGGCCGCCGAAGGCGTCGAGAACGTCGCGCTGCCACGCGCCCTGGAGCAGCCGTTGCTGCTCGTGCTGCCCGTGGATCTCGATCAGCGGCCCAACCACGGACGAGAGGCGCGCGGCCGTAACCGTCTCGTCGTCCAGGCGGGCGACACTCCTCCCCTCCGCCGATAGCTCACGGACACAGATGAGCGGCTCCGGGTCGCGATCGAACAGCGCCTCGACACGGGCGCCCGTCGCACCGTGGCGGACCAGTCCGGAGTCGGCCCGCTCGCCCATTACCAGCCCGAGGGCGTCGATCAGGAGCGACTTGCCGGCACCAGTTTCGCCGGTGATCACGGTCAGCCCAGGCCCAAATGCGACGCGAGCGCGCTCGATCAGCGCCAGGTCGCGAACTGTCAGCTCACGCAGCATCGATCAGGCCGGCAGCAACGCTGCCTTCTGGCGCAGAAGATCCCAGAACGGCAGGGCGCCCGTGGGTTCGATGAAGCGCATCGGGCGGGGAAGCGCGCGGATCTCGACCGCGTCGCCGACGTGGACCGGGTAGTCGTCACGCCCGTCGATGCTGACGATCCCGGGCGGTCCATCGACGAGGCGCACGCGCACCGTGTGCGCCGGGCCTACGACGATCGATCGAATCGACGAGAGGTAGGCAGCGATCGGCGTGACGATCAGGTTGCGCGCGGTGGGGTCGAGGATCGGGCCGCCTGCGCTGAATGAATATGCAGTCGAGCCGGTCGGCGTGGCGACGACCACCCCGTCGG
>CAZXLP010000173.1:0-3298 GCA_964642085.1 uncultured Anaerolineaceae bacterium | reverse complement strand
GAGGGCATGGCGACGATCGCGCACCTGGCCACCGCCACCCGTGCCGATATCCGGATGTTGGCCGAGATCATCGGGCCGGATGCCACATCACTGGTCTGGTATCGGGCCACGCTTCGCCAGGGCATGAAGCGCCAGCTCCGGCGGATGTTCAGCGTCGTCGGCTCTCCGGTGCGACGGCTGGTTCGCCTGCGCTTCGGGACCGTCCGACTGATCGGCATGGCGATTGGCGACGTTCGGCCCCTGACGGCTGGAGAAAGGCGCCAGCTCGAGTCTTTGGGCGGCTCTGCAAACCCTCCGAAAAGCCCGGAGGTTCGGAGGTCAGGGCTCGTCGTGAGCATCGACGGGCCGGGTGGCAGCGGCAAGAGCACGGTGGGCGCCGGCGCGGCCAAGAAGGTTGGATACCGCTTCTGCGACACAGGCGTCCTCTATCGCGGGCTGACCTGGCTGGCGCTTGAGCGGGGCGTCGACCCGGACGACGCGGCCGCTCTGGTTGGCCTCGTCGACAGGCTCGAGCTTGCTCCGGACGAGGCACAGCGGTACGTGCGCCTGATCGTCGACGGCCGCGAGGTCACCGACCTGCTCCACACCGCCGAGGTCGACCGCGAGGTCAGCCGCGTCTCGCGTCATCCCCAGGTTCGTGCTCGCCTGCTGCCGCTTCAGCACGCGCTTGCGGCAGCGGGGAGGATCGTGATGGCCGGACGCGACATCGGCACGGTCGTGCTCCCCGACGCTGACCTGAAGATTTACCTCGACGTGTCGATCGCGGAGCGCGCCCGCCGGCGTGCTGCCGAGCGCGGCGTTGGCGACGATCCCGCCGCCATGGCCCAGATCGAGGATGAGCTGCGCAAGCGCGATGGGGTCGACAGCTCCCGCGAGGCCGCGCCGCTACGAATTCCGGAAGGGGCCACGGTGATCAACACCGAGGGCAACACGCTCGAGGAAACAATCGACAAGGTGGTCGCCGCGATCCGCCGGCGCGAGCGCGACAAGTGACTCGCCGGCCGATGAGAGCACAAGAGCCCGGTCGGCGCGGTGTGCCGCTGCTCACCCGGTTCGCCGGCGTGGTGGCGCGATTCGCGCTGTCGGCCATGGCGCGGGTCCGGGTCGAAGTCGAGGGCGAGCTCCCCCAGGACGGTCCATTGATCGTTGTCGCAAACCACATGTCCAACGCGGACCCGCCGCTGGTCGCCGGCTGGCTGACGCCGCTTCTCGGTCGACAGATGAACATCCTGGCCAAGGAAGGGCTGTTCGTCGGCCCCATTGGCGCCATCCTGCGCCGCCTGGGCGCCACTCCGGTGCGCTCCGGCGGCAGCGACATCGAGGCCTATCGGATGGCGCGCGGCGTCCTCGACCGGGGCGAGATCCTGTGCATCTTCCCGGAGGGCACGCGCAGCCCGGATGGCGTGATGGCCGAACCGAAACCCGGCGTTGCCATGCTTGCCACAAGGTCGGGAGTTCCGATCCTCCCTGTCGGCGTGTCGGGCAGCGACCATTTCCTGGGCCGCGGCAGGTATTTGCCGCGCATCGGTACGCGGATCACGCTCCGAGTCGGGCGCCCCTTCACCGTCGCCCTGGAGCCAGGCAAGCCGCGTCGCGAGGGGATGCAGCGAGCTTCTGACGAGATCATGGGCCGGGTCGCGGCGCTCGTCGACGAGCGACATCGCGGCCGCTTCGGCGACGTAGAGAACTAAACGCGCGTCAATTGCGACCCTATATTTCGCCCAGCGCGTTGAATAAGCCGTCTCCTACCCGGAACTGGAGGGTTCAGATCGATGACCGAGAGTCGTAATCAGGGCGAGTGGCCCGCCTCACCATCTGGCCAACCGCTCCCGTCGTACCAGCAGCCGATGCCGACTCAACCTCCCGGGCCAACGCAGGGCTGGTATGCAGCCGCTCCCCCTCCGCCACCGAGTCGCACCGGCTCCTACCTCAGGCTCGGAATTCTCATTGCGATAGTTGCCGTGATCATCGGCGCCTTCTTCCTGTTCCGCGATCGGCTGAGCAACGAGGTCACCAGCCTGCAGGTCGGCGAATGCTTTGATAAGCCGGCCGAAGACGTGACGGTGGTAACGGAGATCCAGCGCCAACCGTGCAATGAGCCCCACGACGCGGAGGTGATCGCGGTGCTGGTGCATACGGCCGCACCGTCCGCGGCGTACCCCGTGCTATCGGGATTTGATGACTTCATCCTGGAGAAGTGCGTGCCGGCGTTCGACAGCTACATCGGCAGGGCATTCGCAACCGACACAGAGTTGGACCTGCTCTATTTCCAACCGACTTTGAGCGGATGGGCCGGCGGTGACCGTGGCTTCACCTGTTACGTGGCACGAGCGGACAAGGCGAAGGTGACGGTTTCGCTGCGGGCGGGATCGCAGGCGACTGCCTCACCGTAAGGCGGACGACCGCGCGAACCACCAGGAGGGCCGCGACGGCGGCCGGTGCCATACTTGAAGCGTCATGGGAACGGTCGAAGAGGTCCGCATCGCGCGGCGGACCGGTTTCTGCTACGGCGTGCGCGAGGCGATCGACTATGCGCGGCTGGCGGCGGCGCAGGGTAAGTCCACCCATACTCTCGGCCAGGTCGTCCACAACGAAGGGGTAATCGCCCAGCTCCAGTCGCAGGGCATCCGCACGGTTGACACGCTCGATGACGTCGACCACGGCTCGGCTGTCGTCATCCGCGCTCATGGAGTCACGCCCGAGGTCATGTCGCGCGCCGAATCGAAGGGCCTCGAGGTCATCGACGGCACGTGTACGTGGGTCATCCAGGAGCAGCGCGAGCTTCAGAAGCTGGTCGACGACGGCTACACGATCGTTCTTCTCGGAACGCCGCACCATCCCGAGGTCGTCGGCCTGCTCGGCTTCGCGCCCGATGCGATCGTCGTGGACGAGGAGGAGGACTGGGGGCGCATCCCGCGCACAAAGCGCATGGCGTTGATCAGCCAGAGCACCCAGCCACCGTGGAAGTTCGAGCAGCTCGCCGCACACCTCGTCAGCCGCTGCCACGAGCTCAAGGTCATGAACACGGTCTGCCCGGTAACGATCCGCCGGCAGCAGGACACCATGGAGCTCGCCGAACAGGTCGACATGATGGTCGTCGTCGGCGGGCGCAACAGCGCCAACACCAAGGAGCTGACCAGGCTGTGCCAGATCGCGGGCAAGCCGGTCATCCAGATCGAAGGCGCCCGTGATCTCGAGGTTGCTTCCGCCTTCGCCGGCGCGCGCGTGGTCGGCGTGACCGGTGGCACCTCGACGCCGATCGAGGACCTGGAGAAGGTCGCCGAGCGGGTCTACTCGC
>CAZXLP010000172.1:0-3301 GCA_964642085.1 uncultured Anaerolineaceae bacterium | reverse complement strand
GTGCTCGTGCTGGCAGGACCAGGCAACAACGGTGGCGACGCTTTCGTGGCGGCGCGGCGGCTGGCCGCGTTCAACATCAGCTCGGTGGTAGTGCTGGTCACCGGCGACCGCCAGCCCGGGACTGGGGACGCGCTGGCGAACTGGGACGCGCTCGAAGGTCTCGCGTCCGTGGAGCGCATCCAGGCTGACTCTGGTCACGCCGTGCATCTGCTGCTAAACGGCATCGAGCGAGCTGCACTCGTGATCGACGGCCTGCTCGGGACCGGCGTGCGCGGCCGCCTTCGCGAGCCGATCAGCCAGGCGGTCGACGTCTGCATCGGGGCCCGCCGCGGCGGCGTGCCTGTGCTGTCGATTGACACTCCGACTGCGCTCGATCTGACCTCTGGCACGCCCTCGCAGCCCAATGTCCGGGCGGACCTGACCGTCACATTCCACCGACCCAAGGAAGGGCTGCTGACGAGGAGCGGTCGCGCCCTCGCCGGCCGCGTCCTCGTCGCGCCCATCGGCATCCCGAACGAGGCCGACATTGGCTGACGGTGGTCAGCCGCGGCGCTCTGTTCGGGATCGCGAGGTCGTCCTGACGGCCGTCCTTGTTGTCGCGTTCGTGCTCGCGATCGCCTGGCTGAGCGGCCTGATCCCAGCGGTCGACAGCGCAATCGGGCTCGCGCCCGTGGTCATCGTCGCGCTGATCGTGGTGACGGTCCTCGTCCTGGCCCGGGTGCTACTCTCCGGCCGTCGCTAGCGGAGTCGCGTCGCTTCATTCGCCTCGCGCGAACATGTCGAACCTCCGCTCCTCGCCACGCAACAGCCGGCCGACGTTGTCGTGGTGGGCGATCCAGACGATGGACGCCCCAACGATGCCGAACAGGAAGTCCGGCCAATCGTTCCATCCCAGCAGCACGAACAAGCCGATGAACGCGGCGCCTGACGCCGTGCCCAGAAGCGACCCAAGCGACACGTACCGCGTCAGCCATATCGACCCGAAGAAGAACGGAGCCGCGAGCAGCACGGCCAGGGGCTGGATGAAGAGCGCCGCGCCGATCCCAGTCGCCACGCCGCGTCCACCGTGGAAGCGCAGGAACACAGAGGCCCACGCGCCAGCCACCGCGGCGATACCAGTCAGCGCCACCGCCAACGAGGAAGCACCAAGCAGCGAGGCGGCAGCCACGGGGACGAAGCCCTTCAAGACGTCCAACCCGGCCACCAGCACAGCTCGTCGGGCGCCCATCGCTCGAAGCGCGTTTGTCCCGCCCGTCCGTCCACTTCCGACGGTCCGCGGATCGCGCGCGCCTGTCAACCGGGCGACGATCACGCCCATCGGCAGCGACCCAGCCAGGTAGCCGATCAGGATGAACAGGCCATCGATCAGCAGCTGCGACATCGGCGGCAGTGTAGCCACGGGCGCACCGTCGATTGCAGCCTCTGGGGGCCACGCGTACCATCTGGCGCGATGATCCCAGCCTCCTTTGTCGGCCGTCCGTGCGCCCGTGCGCAGCGTGCGGCTCGATGCACCGCAGGCCGACCATAGGTGGCAGTCGGCTCCTCCAACAGCTTCGATCTGATCGTCCTCGGTGGCGGCACCGGCGGCTATTCAGCCGCCTTCCGCGCCGGGCAGCTCGGCCTGAAGGTCGCGCTCATCGACGAGCGACCCAAGCTCGGCGGGACATGCCTGCACATCGGCTGCATCCCGACCAAGGCGATGCTCGAATCGGCCGAGCTGTACGAGCGCATCCAGCATGGCGCGGCCGAGATGGGCGTCATCACCGAGGGCGTCCGGTTCGACTACTCGGTCGCCGCCAAGCGCCGTAACCAGGTCGTCGACCGGCTGGCCAAGGGCCTCGACTCGCTTGTCAAGAAGAACAAGGTCGAGCACATCCGCGGCCGGGGCACGCTCCAGGGCGGCAAGAAGGTCCGCGTGGAGGCACTGACTGAGGACGGCAAGGCCGACGGTGAGCGGGTGCTCGATGCGAACGACGTCATCCTGGCCAGCGGCAGCCGCGTCAAGAGCCTGCCCGGCCTCGAGCCCGACGGCAAGAACATCATCACCAGCGACGAGGCGACCACCGGCAACGTCCTCCCCAAGAGCATCGTGGTCGTCGGGGGCGGTGCCGTAGGCGTCGAGTTCGCGAGCTTCTACCACGACGCGGGCGTCGAGGTGACGCTGCTCGAGTACCTGCCGCGACTGACGCCGCTCGAGGACGCCGACGTCTCCAAGGAGCTCGAGCGATCCTTCAAGCGTCGAGGCATGAAGGTCATTACCAACGCTCGGTTCGACTCGGGCGCCGTATCGGTGGACGAATCGGGCGTGTGCGTGATGGTTGGGCCCGAGGGTGAAGAGCCCAAGGAGCTGCGCGCCGAGCAGATGCTGGTCGCCACAGGGCGTGCGCCAAACTCGGAGAACGTCGGGCTCGAATCCACGCGGGCCAAGGTCGAGAAAGGTTTCGTGACGGTGGACGCCCGAATGCGCACCGCCGAGCCGCACCTGTATGCCTGCG
The DNA here is from genome assembly GCA_964642085.1 of uncultured Anaerolineaceae bacterium. GTDB lineage: Bacteria > Chloroflexota > Limnocylindria > Limnocylindrales > CSP1-4 > JALYGJ01. The sequence goes on along the minus strand of CAZXLP010000172.1, from coordinate 806 downwards.
GCGACCTGATCGGCGGCCTGTTGCTTGCGCACGTTGCCGCGCATGAGGGGATCGCAGCGGTACATGCGATCGCCGGCGCTGAGGCCGAGAACGTCGACTACCTGACGATGCCGCGCGCGACGTACTCACGTCCGCAGATCGCGTCGATAGGCCGCAGCGAAGAGGAATGCGCCCGCGATGGAATCGAAGTGCGCCTGGGCAAGTTTCCGTTCCAGGCGTCGGGGAAGGCGCTGATCCGCGGTGAATACGAAGGCTTCGTGAAGGTCATCGCCGACGCCAAGACGGACGAGCTGCTCGGCGTCCACATGATCGGCGCCAATGTGACCGACCTGATCAGCGAGGCCAGTGCGGCAATGCTGCTCGAGGCGACGGCATGGGAGGTCGGCTCGGCGGTGCATCCGCACCCGACGCTATCCGAGGCGATTGGCGAGGCAGCCCTCGCCGTCGACGGCAAGTCGATCAACTTCTAGGCTAGGCGGGAGATGGCAACGCGCACCCCGACCAAGGCCGCGCCTCAGAGCAAGACGGCTGGCGGCGGCGCGCAATTTGGCGCGGACCTTGGCCTGTCGCGCGACGACCTGATCGAGATGTACAAGCTGATGGCCATCACGCGCGCCGTCGACGAACGGATGTGGATCCTCAACCGTGCCGGAAAGATCCCCTTCGTCATCAGCGGCCAGGGCCATGAGGGCGCGCAGGTTGGTATCGCCTATCCGCTGCGCAAGGGCCACGACTGGATGGTTCCCTACTACCGTTCCGTCGCGTCGCTGATCACCTTCGGCATGAGCCCGCGCGAGATCATGCTC
>CAZXLP010000171.1:0-3335 GCA_964642085.1 uncultured Anaerolineaceae bacterium | reverse complement strand
GCGTTGATCGGGCGGCGTTACCGGCGGGCCTGAGGCGGTCGCGCCCCACCATCCCAGATTCCCACGGGGTGCGACTGGGCCAGGATTTCGGGTGCGAAACCGCGCTCATCAGGCTCGTGCTCTCACCGGATTCCCACCCCGCGGGCGCCCGACTACGAAACGGCTGTCCGAGTCCCACCACACGGGAATTCGGTGATTCGCCCGAGGTATCGTCGCCACTTGTCCGCATGGAGGACGGGACCGGCCGGCGAAGGCTCAGCCGTCCTCGGGGCGGACGTTTGACGCGCACTTCGCGCCATGCCGAGCGTGGATCACGACCAGGTCGCCACCTGCTGCCCTTCTTGCGTCCGCTGGGAGGACGGTTGGTGGCCGCTCCTCGGAGCGGCAACGCCGGAACTAGGTCCCGTCGACGTACAGACGGAGCGAGAAGCCGAACTCCGACCCGCCGTCCGGCCGCGGCTGCGCCCATGTCCGGCCGTTCATCGCCTCGACGAGACGACGGGCGACGAACAGGCCGATCCCCGCGCCGCTCGCCTTGCGCGCCGTCGCGCTCGCCCGGTAGAACAACTCGAACAGCCGCTCCACCTCGGACCCGTCGATGCCGGGGCCACGGTCGAGGATCCTGACCTCGACCGTGCCGTCGACGACCAGCGTCTCAACCTCGACCGCTGTCCCGGGCGAGCTGTACTTGCCGGCATTGCCGACAAGGTTGCGGAGCACCTGCTCGACGTACGTGTCGTCGCCGCGGACGACCGGCAGCCGGCCGGTCCAGGCGCACTCGAACTCGATCCCGGGCCACGCCGCGCGGGCCGCGCCGAGGACCCGATCGACGATCGGCGGCAGGTGAACGGGCTCGTCGCCGACCTCGAGATTGCCGCGCTCGGCCCGGGTCAGGACGAGCAGATCCTCGACCAGCCGGAAGAGCCGGTCGGACTCTGCGTCGACGTCATCGAGAACCGCGCCCCGGCTCTCGGCGTCGAGTGTGTCCCACTTCCGGCGAAGGATCTTCACTCCCCCGTAGATTGTCGTGATGGGCGTCCGCAGCTCGTGGGACAGCACCCCGATGAAAGCCTCGCGGATCTGGCTGGCCGCCCGCTCGCGCTCGATCGACGCCTCGCGCTCCTCCTCGTCTCTCTTGCGATCGGTGATATCGCGGCCGATCCCGATCATCCGCACGGGATGGCCCGCCGCGTCGACAAAGGCCCGGCCCACCCCGTTCGTCCAGTGGGTTGTCCCGTCGGGCCAAATGATCCGGGACTCGAGGTCGTACTGACCGCCGGCGGCGACGGCCGCGGTCACGGTTGATCGGAACCGCTCCCGATCGTCCGGATGAATGATCTCGTTGATGTATTCGTCGAACCCGGCCGGCACCGAGCCCGGCGCGAGGCCGTGGATCGCGGACACCTGGTCGGACCAATCGAGCTTGTTCGTCGCGACGTCCCATTCCCAGAACCCGGTGCGCGACGCGGCAAGGGTGAGCTCGAGCCGGTCGTCGCGCTCGCGGATCGCGTCCTCGCCACGGCGGCGCTCGATCGCGTCGGCCAGGACGTTGGCGATCGCCTGGAGGAAGTGGATGTCGTCCTCGCTGAACGACCGCCGCCGGGCAGTGTGCGCGCCAATCACGCCCCAGTGCCCGGTGTGGCCCTCGATGATCACGCTCATCCCGCTGACCACGCCGTGGTCCAGCAGCAGCGCGGCGCCGGTGAACCGCGTCTCCGACGACAGGTCGGAGACGACGACGGGTTGGCCTTGCCGGAGGGTGTAGCCGGCCTGCGAGCCGCGGTCGGTCCCGAGCGTCACCTTGCCGACGAGCCCGGGCCGCCAGCCGACACCGGCCCGCAAGCGAAGGCGCCGCGTGTCAGGGAGCTGCTCGAGGATCTTCGCGAACTCGACGTCGAGCGTTTCGGCCAGCCTCTGAACAGCTGACTCCAACAGCTCATCGAGACTCGCTCCGCCGAGAGCGGCGAGCCCGAGGGCCGCCACCACCCCCTGCTGCTGCTCGCGCCGCCGGAGCTGCTCGTAGATCCGGCCGTTGTCGATCACGAGCGCGCAGCGCCGGGCGAGCTCCTGCGCCAGCGCGAGCCCTTCCGGCCCGAACGTCCTTCGGTCGGTCGTCAGCCCGAACGACATGACTCCGAGGGTTTCCGTCCGACCGTTGAGCGGCACCCAGATCGCCGAAGTGAGCCCGAGTGACGTGAGGAGCTCCGCGTGCCTGGCGTCGCGGGCAACGCGGCCGATCGTGGCCTCGTCGGCTCCCTCGAGGATCACCGGGCGGCCGGTGGCGACGACCCGTCCGCGGAGGTGTCCCTGCCCGGCCTGCACCGGGTAGAGCTCATCGAGCTCGCGAAGGATCGGCTCCTTGGCAGGGTCGGCGTGGGCGGTGCCGAGGCGGTGGAAGGCCTCGTCCCGGCCGAGCAGGTCGACCGCCGCCCAATCGGCGAAGCCGGGGACGACCAGACTCGCGATCCTCTGGGGCAGCGCCTCGTCGCCGGGGTGTTCGGAGAGGAGGTCGGCGGCGGCAGCCAGCAGCCGGCTGCCCTCCTCGCCGAGCTTCTCCTGGGTCACGTCGCGGAAGAACCAGATCCGACCGGCGATATCGCCGGTCTCGCCGAGCAGCGGGGCGGTATGCCGGTCGAGGACCCGTCCGTCGCGCAGCCGGAGCTCGTCCCGACTCCGCTCGTCGGGATGGGCGGTCAGGTACGCGATGCCATCGCGATAGCGGCGGGGATCGACCAGGGACGGCTCGATGGCCCGATGGACAGCTTCGTAGGGGCCCGTCGCGAGAACGTCCCGGTCAAGCTTCCAGATCTCGAGGAATCGGCGGTTCCAGGACAGGACCCGCCCGTCGCCCGACACGACCAGGCTCCCCTCAACGGAGGCGTCGAGCTGAGCTTCGAGAATGGCCGTCCGAGTCGGCGACGCTTCGCCCACGGCCGAGCCGCGGTCGATCATCCGACTGATCTCCCCTCCGACGCGGTTGACTGGTGGTGCCAGCATTGCAGATGCTCGTCGTTCGCGCCCGTGGCCGCCTCGCCAGCCGGGGCGCTCATGCACCGCCGGGCGGCAGCTCCGTGAGCCGGCCGTCATGCAGGACGACGATGCGATCGGCCACGTCGAGCATCATCGGATCGTGGGTCGCGACGACCGCAGTAACTCCCTCGGTCCGCACGATCGAGCGGATGAGGATCATGATCCGGTGCCCCGTCTCCGAGTCGAGCTGCCCGGTCGGCTCGTCGGCGAGGAGCAGCCGCGGCCGGTTGGCCAGGGCCCGGGCGATCGCCACCCGCTGCTGCTCGCCGCCCGACAGCTCGTGGGGGCGGTGTCGCACGCGATCG
>CAZXLP010000170.1:0-3382 GCA_964642085.1 uncultured Anaerolineaceae bacterium | reverse complement strand
TCCAGACCAACGTGCACTCGGCACTGAATGCGATCGGCGCGAACGAGGTGACGATCACCTGGGGCGCGATGGTGCGCCGGGCCCAGCCCGCCCAGGCTCAGCAGCTGCTGCCTGGGGTGAAGAACATCATTGCCGTGGCTTCGGGCAAGGGCGGGGTGGGCAAGACCACGGTGAGCGCCAACCTCGCAGTTGCGCTTGCCCTCGAGGGCGCCAGCGTCGGCCTGCTCGACGCGGATATCACGGGTCCCAACGTGCCGCTCATGCTCGGTGTCGAGGGCGCGCCCACAGCCAGCGCCGAGGGCAAGATCACGCCGCTGGAGCGCTACGGCGTCAAGGTCATCAGCATCCAGTTTTTCGTGCCCGAAGGACAGCCCATCGTCTGGCGCGGCCCGCTCGTCGGCGGCGCTATCCAGCAGTTCCTGCGTGACGTTGACTGGGGCGAGCTCGACTACCTGGTGATCGACCTGCCGCCCGGGACTTCTGACGCTCAGCTGACTCTCGCCCAGGCGGTGCCCATCAGCGGCGCGCTACTGGTGACGACGCCCCAGGATGTCGCCGTGCTGGACGTCAGCAAGGCGCTGGCGATGTTCCGGCGCCTGTCGGTGCCGGTCCTCGGCGTCGTGGAGAACATGAGCTTCTTCGTCTGCCCCCACTGCGGTGAGCAGACCGAGATCTTCGGGCGTGGTGGCGGCCAGCGCTTCGCGGAGCGCAACGAGCTCGAGTACTTCGGCGCCGTGCCGATCGACGTCAGGGTCCGCCAGGGCGGCGACGCGGGAGTGCCGGCCGTTGCCCAGCGCGATCCGGGCGCTGCTGCGGATGTGTTGCGCGCGCTCGCGCGGACGGTTGCTGCGCGAATGAGCGTGCGCGCGGCGCAGGCGGCGCCGGCAATCACGATCAGCTAGGGGCGTCGCCTTTCGCAAGTCGGAAGGCGACGAGATCGAGCCACTCCGACCCACAGGCGAGACAGCCGATTCCAGGCGCGGTGTCGGGCGAAGGGTCGCCCATCCCTAACAACTCGTCGTACGGCATGACGCCGCGGGCGGTGGTGTCGGGAAAGTAGAGCAGCGTCAGTCGATGCTCGCCGCAGACCGGGCACGCCTCCTTCGATCGCGCCGCTTCCGACGAGTCGGTCACGTCCTGGACTCCACTTCGCCGAGGGCGCCCCACAGAGCGGCGCAAGCGGCCAGCGCCGCGCGCCGGCGGCCGTCCTCGCCGCCCAGGAACGCGATGCGTTGGTGCTCCGTAACGCCGCTCGCGGTTGCGATGGCCACTCGTACGTGCGTGTCGCCGCGCGCCTCGCGCGCGAACAGGGCAAGACCGATGTCCGCGCCGGCGACATCTCGGACGCGCCGCGCGTAGTGGCCCAGGTCGGTGCCGGCGTGCCTTACGTCGGCCGGCGCGCGGACCAGTTCACCGAAGAGGAGGTAATCGGCGTTTCCCAGGAGTGCCTGTAACTGGCCGGCGGTCCCGAGCTCCACTGTCGCCAGCGTGCGACCGTCCAGCCGGGCGGCGAGTGCGTCGGCCCAGGTCTGGTCACCCTCGGTGAAGACGTACTGGCCGATCCGCGTCCGCAGCACGCCGATCATCTCCTCGACCACACGCTCCGCTTCGGATCGGTCGGTGGACTCCGCCGAAACGACGACGTCTACGGCGTCCACGCGGGCATAGGTCGCGACCTGTGGAGACGGCGCCCGCAGGATCTCCTCGCCTATCAGATCGACCAGCGCCGACTCCCCGACGCCCGTCAATCGAAGCGTCTTCGACGCCCGCGCGACGCCCAGGCGCCGCTCGAACAGGCGTGGAAGCGCCTCGTCGCGCCACATCGGCCACATCTCGCGCGGCGGGCCGGGCAGGGCCACTATGACCCGACCTGTGGGCAGCTCCACGTACCAACCCGGTGCCGACCCGCGCTTGTTGGGCAGCGCCGAAGCCCCCTCGATCAGCCACGCCTGCTTCCGATTCGCCTCGGGCATGGTGATCCCGCGCCGCTCGAACAGGCCGCGCAGCCAGGCCTCCAGCTCGGGGTCGACCCGTGGCTCGACTCCGCAGGCAGCGGCAATGGCCTCGCGCGTCAGGTCGTCCGGCGTGGGTCCGAGCCCGCCCGTCGAGACAACAAGCTCCGCGCGCGCCAAGGCGTCAGTGAAGGCCTCTGTCACCGCAGCGAGATCGTCCGGCAGCGCAACCGTCTGACGAAGTCGGACGCCCAGCTCGGTGAGCTCCCTGGCCAGCTCGCCCGAGTTCGTGTCGCGCGTCGATCCGGTGGTCAGCTCGGTGCCCACGGCCAGGATCACGGCACTCTGGATCGCGCTCGCCATCGCATGACGGTACGACATCCGCGCGAGGAGGCAGGCAGTTGACGAGAGGTGGTCTATTCTGTTAGCAATCTACTGCCGAGAGTGCTAACCGCGATCGGAGGCTCCGCCACGTGTGACGCGGCAGCCGCGCCGCGAAACAGAGAGAGCCCAGTCACGCGACGAGAGAGGATGCCGACCGACCATGGCCAAGCTGATTACGTACGACGAAGAAGCCCGCGCGGCGATGAAGCGCGGTATGGACGCGCTTGCTGAAGCGGTAAAGACGACGCTCGGGCCCAAGGGCCGCAACGTCGCGCTCGACAAGAAGTACGGCGCTCCAACCGTCACCCATGACGGCGTCACCGTGGCCAGGGACATAGAGCTCGATGATCCCTTCGAGAACATGGGCGCGCAGCTCCTCAAGGAAGCCGCCACAAAGACGGAGGACGTCGCCGGCGACGGCACGACCACCGCCACCGTGCTTGCCCAGGCCATCGTCCATGAGGGCCTGAAGAACGTTGCCTCAGGCGCAAACCCGATGCAGATGAAGATCGGCATCGACAAGGCGGCTGGGTTGGTGGCCGACGCGATCCGCAAGGCAGCGACCCCGGTCAAGGGACACGACGAGATCGCCCAGGTCGCAACCGTCAGCGCGGCGGACCCGGAGATCGGGAACCTCATTGCCGAGGTCATGGACAAGGTCGGCAAGGACGGCGTGATCACGGTCGAAGAGTCGAAGACCATGGCCTTCGAGACCGAATACGTCGAAGGCATGCAGTTCGACCGCGGCTACACCAGCGCCTACTTCGTGACCGACACGAACCGGATGGAGGCGGTCCTCGAGGACCCGCACATCCTGATCACCGACAAGAAGATCTCCGCGATTGTGGACATCCTGCCCACCCTCGAGAAGCTGCTCCAGACGGGCAAGAAGGACCTGCTCATCATCGCCGAGGACGTCGACGGCGAGGCGCTCTCGACTCTCGTCGTCAACAAGCTCCGCGGCGTGATCAACGTGCTCGCCGTCAAGGCCCCGGGCTTTGGCGATCGACGCAAGGAGATGCTGCGCGACATCGCCATCCTCACCG
>CAZXLP010000169.1:0-3402 GCA_964642085.1 uncultured Anaerolineaceae bacterium | reverse complement strand
CTCGGACCTAGCGCGGACCAATTCTGCCGACACGTCGGTGAGGGACGCGAGCGCCCCGCGCTCGAGGTCCGGGAGTGACACCGCGCGAATCGCGATGCGCGCCTGGCGGCTATCGAACGGCAGGCGACGGACATCAGGCCCGGATGGTGCTGTCGGCGCCCGGCGGCAAATCTAGCGCGGGCGTCGAGGCTGGCTTTCGGGAGGACGGGCGTTTCAGGCGGAAACGCTAGGTTGGCCGCCTATCCTCCGTCACGGGGGCACCAATAAATGATCGTTGCCGACGAGTCCATCCCGCCCCGGACGCGCCAGGGAAGGCTACTTCGGAAGTACGCCATCGTCTTCGGCGCGCTCGTGGGCGGCACGCTCGTCGCGGGGAGCCTTCTCCAGCTCTACTTCTCATACCAGGAGAGCCAGCGCGCGATCCTCGAGATCGAGAGCGTCCAGGCGTCGCGGGCTGCGCTACGCATCTCTCAGTTCGTCGACAGCAAGACGGACCAGGTGAGCGCGATCCTGCCACCGCCCGGTCTGGGTGACGTACCGTGCGAGCAGCGGCAGGCAGATTTGCTCGAGCTCCTGCGACGCGCTGACGAGATCAACGACGTGATCTTCATCGACAAAAGTGGTAAGGAACAGGTGCGCGTGTCGCGGCTCGCGCTGAACGACAAATGTCAGGGCGTCGATAGTTCGGGTGACCCGGCGTTCGTCGAGACACGGTCAGGCTTGCCGTACTTCGCGCCTGTCGACTTCCGTCAGGGCTCAGAGCCCTTCTTCCGCATCGCCGTCCCTGAGGGCAAGAATGCGGGGGTAACGGTCGCCACCGTAAATCTCCGCTTTGCCCTGGACCCGATCTCGGAGATCAAAGTGGGCGACGCGGGCCATGCCTACGTCGTCGACAAAGAGGGACGTCTCATTGCGCACCCGGACATCAGCCGGGTGCTGAAGCTGACCCCTCTCTCTTCGCTGCCACAGGTCCAGGCTGCACAGACAGCGATCGCTAATGTCAACCTGGCGATCGCCTCGGGCAACCCCGCATCGATCGCGACAGCGATCACTGCGGCTACCCAGGCGATGACTGCGCGCAATGCCGACGGAGCGTCGGTCCTCACGGCCTTCGAGGTGATCCCATCGCCCGGCTGGGCCGTGTTCGTCGAGCAACCGCTTGACGAGGCATTCGCGCCACTTACGGCATCGCTGTGGCGCGCCGGAGGGATCATCGCCCTCGGCCTCGCCGTGTCGCTCCTCGCAAGCCTCGTGCTATCGCGACGGATGATCGAGCCGATCGAAGCCATCCGCGCCGGTGCCGGTCGCATCGGCCACGGCGCGCTCGATCAGCGCATCGACATCAAAAGCGGTGATGAGCTCGAGGATCTCGCGGACGAGTTCAATCAGATGACCTCCCGCCTGCGTGAGTCATACGCGACCCTCGAGCAGAAGGTCACGGATCGCACTCACGACCTCGCCGAGTCGCTCGAGCAACAGACCGCGGTCGCCGATGTCTTAAAGACGATCAGCCGCTCGGCCTTCGATCTCGAGCCGGTGCTCGGGCTCGTCGTCGAGAACGCCGCGCGCCTCTCCCAGGCGGACATCGCGTGGATGTCACGTGTGGAAGAGGACCGCTTTAGGACCCTGGCGTACAGCAGCAGCTTTCCGGCCGAGCTCCGCGTTCAGCTCACCGACGACCGGGAGCGACTGGGGACCGAGGGCTGGATACCGGTCGGGTCCACCGGCGGCGTGATCAGCCTCGTCGTGGAACGGCGCAAGACGTTCCATGTCCCTGATGTGAAGGCCGACCCCGCGTTCAGCAACTCCCGCGTTGTCCGCAACACGGAATCGCGGACGGTACTCGGTGTGCCCATGGTCCGCGACGGTCAGGTCATCGGCGCGATCGTGCTCGCGAGGTATCAGGTCCGACCCTTCAGCGATCGCGAGATCGAGCTCGTACAGACCTTCGCCGACCAGGCGGCCATCGCGATCGAGAACGTGCGCCTGTTCAACGAGATTGACGAGAAGGGTCGCCAGATCGAGGCGGCGAGCAGAAACAAGAGCGAGTTCCTCGCCAACATGAGCCACGAACTGCGGACGCCGCTGAACGCGATCATCGGGTTCTCCGAGTTGCTGATCGAGCGCTTGTTCGGCGAGCTCACCGCACGGCAGGAGGAGTACGTCCGCGACATCCTCTCGTCAGGCAAGCATCAGCTGGCGGTCATCAACGATGTTCTCGACCTCTCAAAGGTCGAGGCCGGCCGTTTGGACCTCGAGCGCTCGACGTTCTCGGTGTCGCAAGCTGTGTCCGACGCGGTGGCGTTCGTTCGTGCGCGTGCGGCGCAGCGTCACATCACGCTCGCGGAGCAAATCGCGCCCGAGCTCGGCGAGATCGACGCAGACCAACGGAAGGTCAAGCAGGTCCTGGTCAACCTTCTCTCGAACGCGGTGAAGTTCACGCCGGATGGCGGTCGTGTGGGGGTGAGAGCCGATCAGAAGAACGGCGAGGTCACGATCGCGGTGAGCGACACGGGCGCCGGCATCGCGCCAGACGAACTGGGCCTGATCTTCAGGGAGTTCGGCCAGACCGCCTCAGCGCGTGGTCACGAAGGGACCGGCCTGGGGCTGGCCCTGGCGAAACGACTCGTAGAACTACACGGCGGACGCATCTGGGTGGACACCGAGGTGGGACAGGGAACGACGTTCACGTTCAGCCTTCCGGCGACGCTCGCTGCGAAGCAGGCTGTCCAAACGTAAGCACTCGGGACGGCCAGCGCAATTTCAATTCGATTACTTGGGTCGCCCCGACTCAATTTGGACATTGGATGACTTGGGTCGCCCGCGCGAGCACCGACTGCGGGATTGCCAGCCCCAACTTCGCCGCGGTACACATGTTCACGACGAAGTCGAATCGCGTCGGCTGCTCGATCGGAATGTCGGCCGGGTTGGCGCCCCTGAGGATCTTGTCGACCACAAGGGCTGCCCTCTGGTACAGCGTCGCGTAGTTCGCGCCGAAGTGCATGAGGCCCCCGGCTCTGACGATCTCGATATCGGAGAAGATCTGTGGTAATCGGTATTTCGCCGCAAGATCCGGGACCTGACGGTGGTCGCGGATGATCGACAAGCCTGTAAGCATCACCAGGCCATCGAGATCCTGTTGAACTATCGCCTCCACGGCAACATCGAGCTCGCCCGCGTTGTGAACGTCGAACACTTGCGCTTCTACGTGCAAGGTACGTGCGGCATCAAGGGTGGCCTGCACCGTGGTTGTGCGCATGCTCGGGATGTTCGCGTTCCAGATGATTCCGACACTGGCGAGACTGGGCACGGTCTCTTTGAGCAGCTCGACCCTCTTACCTGTGAGTTGCGGCGACGCCGTGGTCATGCCGGTGATGTTCCCGCCCGGCCGCGCCAGGCTTG
>CAZXLP010000168.1:0-3409 GCA_964642085.1 uncultured Anaerolineaceae bacterium | reverse complement strand
AATGGCTTCGACGACGAGGGACCTACGTCCCGAGAGACCTCACCTAGGCCTCGTAGCGCGCGTGTTTCCGTTCACGGTCGCTAGGCGATGGTCACCGCTGCAAGCTGGATCAGGTCATCGATGCCCTCAACCTCGATGTCCGAGACAAACACTGGCGGGTTCGAATCCGGTCGGGACCGCAAGACTGAACTCGCCGCGAGCGAACTGCAATGTTTGGATTCACATGACGTGACGTTCGATCTCTACATTTGGAAATCCCCACGCGACGTCGACGCCGACCAGGCCGGAGTGCTGCTGAAGAGCTGGCACGAGGCCAGCGGTGACCCCGGCAAGAGCCCCTTTGAGCCGAGCACCGATGTTGGGTGGTTCTACCGCGAGCTCATGAAGGACATACCCGGCGTCGAAGCATCATCGGACGCAGTACCGAACCAGAGCGCCGCGCCGATTTGGCTGTCCACCACACCCGAGCCGCCCGCGCGTGTGGTCGGAGTGCGCCTGTCGCCGGACACGTCATATGCGGAGCTCGACGCGATCTTCGGGCTGGCCGCGAAGTACGACCTCGTCGTGTTCGACGCGCGGAGCCGCCGCGTCCATCTCCCGCCGACGCGATGGCCGCCTACGCCAGCGCGACGTTCTGGCCAGCCGGCGCGATACAGGCTGCAGTCGCTGGCGGCACCGGCGGCGTGATCGCGGTCGTGGCCTGGTTTCTCGGGATCCCGCTGCTCAGCGGGCTCTCATGCCCATCGGCGGGTTCATGTTCGCGATGGCCTGCTACACGTTCATCCACGAGGGCCGAAAGGCGGCTACGCGCACTCGCAAGTCCGAATAGCCTCTCGCTGAGGCTTAGTTGCGTTGGTGGCTTTCGGCGAGCTCCCCATCACTCTCGACATCGGGCACGGACTGTGGCGCGTCTGCCGAATGCGTCGACTCCGATGGACGGCTAGCGGCTGACGCCACGACGCGACCGATGAACGTGCCGAGGACGTCGGCCATCTCGATGTCGTCAAGGCCGTAGGGCACCCGAGCGCGAGCCAACACCAGGATCCCAAGCGGCCGCGGGTCGCCGCGCAGCGGGACGACGAGGACTTCTCCCGTGTTCGAAGGTATCCACGCAGCGTTCGCGACTCCAGTCAAACGAACCAACCTGCGCTCATGAAGAGCGCCCCACAGGGCGCCGTGATCGTTCTCCCGCACGACCTCGGACGCGGTGCGATCGTGCGGGTAGGCAGCGTGGCGACGAAGCAACCGATCCGGACGACGGAGCCAGACGTGCGCGGCGTCATGGTCGAGCGTGCTGGCCAGCACCATCGCGATGCTCTGAAGCGTCTCGTCAAGATCTTCGGTGAACAGTGCGTGACGCGCGATCTCGTACAGCGCGAGCGCCTGCCGGCGCTCGGTCGCCTCACGCTGGGCAGTGATCGAACGCGCCAGCTCGAGCGAGACGATCTCGGCGATACCGACGGCGGTGTGGGCATCGACCGCCGCGAACTGGCGGCCAACGCGGAACGCGACCAACGCACCGGCGAACCCTTGGCTCGGTGCGAGAGGGGTCACGAGGACGGCGCTGGCCATGCGTCCGTCGGCCAACCGCACAAAAGCACGTAGCTGCGCGGTCACGGCAGAACGACTTACTTCGTCGACCGCGCCACGGATCGCCGGATCCGTGGTCGGATCCTCGACCAGGTTGTAAGCGGCCGACGGGTCCGAGCTCGCGAGGTTCACGAATGTGAGGCCGTCGTACTGAGCGAGGGTCGCGAGAGCCGCGAGTCGCACGTCCCACGCGTCTGCGTTAGTGGTGCCGCTACGTGCCGAGAGAACCGGTGCGCCTAAGAGTCGGCTGATCGACTCCGGTAGGGCCGACTCCTCACGGACGATGCGGTCTCCGGCGTCGCGGAACGATTTCGTCGTTCTCGGCTCCTTCAGCACAACTCCTCCGCACGCGTCCCCAGCGGCATAGGTTCACGACCGCGGTCCGGGGGAGCTCAGCATAGAAATTTCGCGGGCAACGCGTCAGGCGGAGGTGTCACCCGGTCGGTCTAGCGAGCGGCGACCTCCTCGACCGTGTCGAATTCCCCCTGCGGCACCCGAATGATCCGGGTCTCCGCGACGGCGATCGGCTGGATGCGCAGCGAGCGCGCCCGATCGAACCCCGCCAGCCAGTTCCAGATCACCTTGCCCGGTTGCATCGCCACGTCGATCACGCGCTGGAGCACGAGCGCGAGGCCATCCGTGATGCGGGCGAGCAGCCGCACGCCATAGACCACCGCTTCGGCGAGGAACCAGCCCGCGATCCACAGGGCAAGACCGGCGGCACCCAAAACGAGGACGGTGCCGACCGCGACGACGCTCACCGCGAAGTAGGCGATCGCGCCGAGCCCCAGGAAACCAATAACAGCGCCGAGCGCGATCACGCCAAGGATGCGCAGTAGTCCACCAAGTAGGATCGCGAGAGGTGGAAGGGCGCGACTCACGGCACGCAGGACGAGCGCAACGAGCAGCATCGCGAGGGCGAGCGCGCCGACGACGAGGATCCATGCGAGCCAGGGCATCGCGATCGCGCCCCACGCGATGAGCGCGGTGGCGACGAGCATCAGCGGGATCGGCGCGGTCAACGAGATACCGAGCAGCTTCTCCGCGACGTCGGGCGGAATGAACGCCGGCACGATCACGGACGCGCGCCATAGCGCGAGGAAGAGGGCGAGCAACAGGAACGAGACGGCGAGGGCGGCGGCGATCCACGTGAGCCCGCGCCGAGGACGCTCGTCGAGGTCGTCCCATGGCCCGAGGTGCGTCATGCCGATGAGGTCGAAGAACACCAGACCGAGCATGAGCGCGCCGACGAACGACGCGATCGCGTATGCCAGCGTTACCTCTCTGAACCAGTCCGGGAGGAACGCGACAGGTGCGCCGATCGCCTTCTCATGACTCGCGATGGACAGAGCCGCGTCGGCGTACAGAAAGAGCATCAGGCCGGCGAAGAAAAGAACTCCACCGATGACCCGCCACCCAGCCCAGTGGCCTGCCTTCCCACGGAGCTCCGCCGAGGCGGAGCGCGCTTGTGATGCGAGACGTTCGCTTCCGTTCTCGGCATGCGTCGCGGCCTGATCGACGAGCGGACTCACCAGGCCGACGATCGCGTCCGTGATCGGCCTGACCGGCCAGCTCGGCGCGCGCGTCGCGGTCGCGAACAGCCCGACGATCGCGTGGCCCAGGCTACGCGCGGGGCGATCGAGCACCGGACCGAAGTAGCCGCGCAGATTGCGGAGAAAACGATTCGGAGCGGAAGGCGCCGCGCGACGCAGCGCGGGCTCGATGTCCGTGCGCGTGAACTGCGCCGGAGCGCGGAGCATGACCGCGAGGGCACCGATCAGGCTCCGTGCGGGGTTGCCGAGAAGCGTGACGAGCACCA